>NZ_JAUBTF010000077.1:0-29392 GCF_036702355.1 Microcoleus sp. D3_18_C4 | reverse complement strand
CCGTTTTTATCAACAAGGTATGCGGGCCGCAACCCTTATACAGTCTATCTCGTAGACCTCTTTGTCACCCCCCCAGGTGTCCTACCGAACGAGCCAACGTAATGAGTTGGTGGCAACTGGAGGAACAAGCGCTGACTCCGTACACAGCACTCAGAAAATATTCCCTCGAATCCTTGATTAATCGATTGGATGGACTCAAATTGGATGAACTCTACGCTTTACGAACCTTGGTTTGTTTGGAGAGCGATCCATTTCAAGCGTATTCGGGTAGCGTCAACAGCGACTTATCCCACTTGCAGCTTTGGTTTCCCACAGTGCGAGTTCTCGATCGTGTCGAACAAAACCAACTAGCAAGCGCGCTGTGCTGGCGAATATCAAGCGAATCCAACGCACCGACAGCACCCACACGGGGCGACGGGAGGAACGATTAATTATTGAGTTGATAGAAGATGTCGTCTCCAATTTCTCTTTTAGTCCAGTTAGTGGGTTGAGTGTTTTTATTGAGCAATGATGCAACCTATAACTAATCACGCCAAGAAATAATATCTGGAACATCTCCCATGCGACTAATCCCATAAAACGAGTAAAAGGCTTGAATTATGATTACAAACTTTGGTATTGGGTTGCCAACGACACCAAGCTTCACGCCGCAATTGTTTTATTCGCAAAATCTGGATTTTGTGCCCAGTCCAGACGATACTTTGCCGTCGGTCATTCCTGGTACAAACAGTTTGCCAGTTCAATCTGATGGCTGCGAACGGGTAAGAGTAATGGTTTTTGGATCGAGTTACGGGGTTGCTTACACGATTCGCTGGCTTTACGGGCTACAGTTCGCTCAGATCAGCGAGTGGAGTTTGCTTATGCCTGCTCCAAGTGAGGGTGAATTTATGAGCATTGTTACCAAGCGAATCCCACTGAGTCCAACTAACTAATTGGCATGAAATTTGGTAACAACTTGGTAACAATTTTGTAGCAACTTCTTCGGCGGCGCTGGCGATAGTTTAATCTGTTGTATCAAAAGCGATCGCCAGTTTCTTCTATCAAGACATCAGCGAGGCATGACTATGACCAACGGCAACGGGCTTAACGGTGACACGCCTAACGGCGACACGCCCCAACCCGATCTAATACAAAAGTTAACAGAATACGTTGAATCTGTGGAGATTTCTCTGGAAATCCAGGAGGATAAAACAGATGTCATTGAAGATCAGGTGGCAAGTCTGACCGAGCAGATAACCGAGTTGAAACAACAAGTGAAAGAGATGTATGGAGATGAAGAAGACTGGGAACGAATGTCAAAGACTTGACGGGCTTATCGCACGCCGTCAGGAGAAAAACCGATTGCAGCGGTCAAAGCTGGAGCGAACCAAGCGCTTGCGAGATGAAGCTGCTTTGAATAGACCTTTTAGAAAGTCTCCCCTGCTAAACTTTGTTGATGATTTGGTACATCGACCCCCAAATCAAGAACAGATGCGCCAGCTCAAAGAACTACTTCTAGAAGAACAGAAGGCGATCGCTAAACTCATTGCTTTAGTTGACCAGCATCTAGATTGAGGTACTCCCCTGATTGAAGCCGAGGTGATTCTTGAAAGATGTTATGAGGCGGTCAATAGACACGCCTCTTCATCTTTTTCAGGGCGCGAACCTGAAAGTTATTAAAAGTTTTAAACCAAAACCTACACTGTTTTAATACTTTTAACTTATTATTGATTTCTTGCAACCAACTGAGAATATTGCAGCTCCAAAGTTAACTAAAAAGGAGCGATTTTGAAGGTAACAGGTAAGAATGGCAAACCTTTGTACGGCATAGTATTACAAGCAATTTTCATAAAATAAACCCAAACGAAGGCTAACGGTGAAGCGGGATTAGTTGTTTTAATTCGCAGACAGTGACACTTCTTTGATAAAATAATTAGATTGTCGTTTAGTTTTGCAGCGGGCGACCATCCCCCAATCTGGGGGTTTTCTATTTCGATGGTATTATTTTGTTAGCTGTTGCGTGGGTTCTCCCGTGCCGCAAATCGAGCTATATTTTGAATGTGCTGTTTTGATATTGAGCTGTCAAACATGGAGCTTACACAATACAGTTGGTGGGGCGAATCCAACGAACCGCCACCGCACCTGAAAACTAAAAAGCAACTGGGTGAACTTGGTTTATCGCCTTTGAAACCTTCAGGCGTTATCCCAACGCGAAAATACGACGTGCTCCTCTACGATTCGACTAATCCTGAATGTTGCCGACCAAAAAGAAAGCCCTCTGCCAAGCAATTGGAAACCCTGGCTGCTAATCGGCTCAAAGCCCAAATCAAGCGGGATTATCAAGATTGGTATCGAGAAGTAGGTTTCATAGAAAAAGATAGGGTGAATGCTGTTCTTTGGGCAAGAGAACAATTAAGCCAGAACGATTGGGTGATTCTGGATACTGAAACTACGGGGCTATATGATGCTGAGATTGTAGAGATAGCAATTATCGATTGTCTCGGTGAAATGTTGCTGGATACGCTCATCAAGCCCTCTATTCCAATACCCGCAGAAGCAGCAGATCTTCACGGCATTAGCGATGCAATGGTGGCCGATGCTCCGAGTTTCCCCGAAGTCTATCCCCGTATTGATGCAGTCCTTAAAGATAAACGATTATTAATCTACAATTCTGCTTTCGATATCAAGATTTTAAATTACTGCTGTCGGCTTCACAGTTTGCCCATTTTGAAGTTGACAAAGCGCTCCAACTGCCTGATGGAATGGGCGGCACAGTGGAGGGGATATTGGAGCTACTATTACCAAGATTATCGGTATTTCCCCCTGCCTGGTGGAGGACACCGAGCGTTAGGAGATTGCATAGCAGCCCTCCAATTAATTAAGAAGATGGCGGCGGATTCGGATCAGATCAATTGTCCCGTGCCGATTCCCCAGAAGAAGCGATGATATCCCAATCCACCGCATCATCGGGGAACAGCGACAACTGCCCCGGCGATACGTTGGATTGCCCGCGATTATGATACGAAAGGTGACACGCGGTACACAGGGCGATTAAGTTTTCAGGGCGGTTGTCCTCCGGTATCCGATTGCGGTGGTGTACCGCCAAAGTTAAAGCACACCGTTCTGATTTGGTTAAGCCGCTTTGTTTACCGGGTCTGAGACATTGTTGATGGCACTTAGTGCAGCGCCACCCCGCGTTTTCCTTGACTGATAGCGCAATCTCAGACCAATTGTCGGGATACCTCTTTGGTTTAGGCATAGCTCATTTCTCACAATTGGGACGATCGCTTTTCCTGTCACCGTTCATCCCATTTAGAGAGCTGCGAAACCCCTAAAAACACCGCTGCAATAGCTTTCCAAGTTTGCTTCAATCCATTGAGCGGTTTCTAGATATCCCAAAGCTACAGCTTGCAGTCGCACCGTGTTTGCATGGAACATATTGGTCGTGTTTGCTTCTCGAACTGCATTGATGCCTTCCAGGATGCACTCCGGTATTTGGATCGGTTCCTTTGGCTCTAGGGCACTGGGCAGCTTCCCCAAGAAACCGAGATATTCCTTGACCCGCAGCTCGAAGTTAGCCTCAGCTTCAGCTAAATTAGTGAAGTAGCGGCCGTAATAGAAGCCACCGTCTTGACAGTTGTAGAAGTGCGTGACCCATTCCTCATTAGGACGCCATTCTCTGAGAGTAATGTAACCTGGGGCTTGCCCACCATCACCGGGGATGGGATGCGATTTTAATATGGAGTGGCTTTGAGCGTTCATAAACAATTTGTGTGTGTTGAATTAGGAGAATTTGTAGTTGATGGACTTGGGCAACTTGAAAACTAAGTAGCAACTGTCGCAGGGGCGTAGGGTGCATCGGTCGTCTTTCATCGGATTAGCTAAGCGCGAGGTGTAAGAAATTGTAAAAGTTCATCTCCGTGTTTTCCAATCGGGTTATAGCCAATGGGCAGCCAAAAGTAATCAGACGCCCAATAACCGCCGTCAAAATCTTTGAGCCACCAATCATCATCTACACCGCCCAAACAAATCTTTTCTGCGTTAAAGTAAAGCTTGATTCGTTGAAATTTCTCAGCCATTGGTTTCACAATTAAAATACAGGAGGATACTCAAAAGCAGGTTGCCAGTTACTATTAATTAGCCTACCCGTTTTTGCTGCATTGTAGTTCCTCTCCAAAAAAGAGCGGCGCTTGGGTTCTGAATTACCCGTCTGCTGTATCAGCGTTTCACGTAACGGGTGGTGGCTGCCAATCAAAAACTCGTTCCTGGTGTAGAGCCTTTCTAGATAGCGTTTATGGGGGAGCCGGTCGAACTTACCGCCCACGCCCCGATTGCAGCTAACGCAAGCGAGCACGAGATTCCAGATGCCGTCAACGGGATGGGCGATGTTGTAGTTGATGAGAACGCGGGGAAAAAAGTGGTCTACATCCGTTAAATCTATCGCACTGCTGATAATCGAAATATCGCCAAAGCAATAGAAACACTTACCTTTTTGATAACCATTTAAAGCACCGCGACACGAGGTAATGTTGACGCGGCTCATCGGTTTGCGAACGAATAGCAGCTCCAGGTCAGCATCGTAACCCACATTAATCAGATTGCGGGATACTTTCAACTCCCATGCCGTCTCCACCAACCGCCACCGCGCATCAACCTCTTGGGGTAAGTTCTGCCCCTGGTTTCCCGAGAGCATCCCAAACAACTCATCGGTCAGGGTAATGGCTTTAGCACCCCGGCGTTCGCAAGCAAAGAAACGCAGCGGTGTCTCCCCTTGATTGACGTTGTGGAACTTGTCGAGCACTACCTTGAACCCTTCCTTTGCCGTAATCGAAATCAACTCCTCGTAGCTAATCTCACCCCGGTCGTAGTGGCGGCAAGCTTCCAAGAAGGGGTAGGGAACATTGGTTTGTTGAGATTGGCTATCACACAAACGCAGGTGTTCCAGAGTATGCCGCGCAAATGGCTCTGCCAGCTCATCCAAGGTGATGATGCTTTTACCACCGGGCGCTAACTCCAAGAGCGACTGAGCTAGCGCAAACTTGTACGAAGCGACGTTCTTGCCAAAAAGGATGATGCCCCGCCAATAATCCTCTATTGATGGTGCATCTCCCCAGAAATGTGACATACGCGCCTTGACAATAGTTCGTAAACTAACTACACTAGCTAGCAGGTTATCAAAAAGGCGATCGCCCGAGTCCGGTCAAAGTCGAGAGCGATCGCCAGCACCCAAAGCAAGTTCGGATACAAGGTTAATGAAAGCACAGATTTACGTGAATAGGCACATCACTGCCGCCAATAAAAAAGCTAGCAAGCTGAGGAAAGTCTTGGTGGACGAGCGGGCTATCAGCATCAATACTTACTTGGGGTCGGTCTATGCCAAACGGGTAGAGTTCACCAGCGGCTGCGTGTTGATTCAGGATGCGAGCAAAGCTCGGTGTTCGGGAGCAACGATATGGATTGAAGCTGCATTTGAGAGTTTGGTGATAGACGGGGAGGCAGCAGACCGAGCGATGTTCGACAAGGAGAAAAGATGATCGTTATTTAGACAATCCCAGAATCAAGGTGTATTTAAAAATAACTGCATCCCGCGCAAGCTGAAATCGACAGTTTCCTCAGAAGCAAAATATTAGGTTTTACAGGAGGGCGAGTATGCTCAAAGGCAAAGAATACATGACCCAACAGCAGCAAGTCCTTGTTGCAGAATTCGAGGCTGAAATTGAATCGGAGTACGCACTGTGTATAGCTCAGATTCAAAAAGCCAAGCAAGCCATTGAATCGGGTACGACAGACTTAACCGAACAGCAGCAAAACTTAGCCAATTCCGAAATTGATGCGCTCCGCAAGTATTGGTACGAGCGGTTAGAAGCTCTCATCAATCTTGCATCCTGGAGAGCGCCAAAATTGCTCCAACAATTGAACGAAAAGTATCTTCACGATATTCATTAATCAACCTGTGTGCAAGGGCAATCTATTCATCACCTAAACCAATAACTCGGAGCCTAGCATCATGTATCACGAATTACTCGAAATACTAGCAGTAGAGCTAGCCAGACGACAGGGAGACTCCATTAGAAACAGCAATACCACTAATCCAAAGTTTCCGGTCTACCCAGCAATGGCAAAAGTTTCTCTTGAAACCATTGATGGGTTATTGAAAGAAGAAGGTATCAAGTTCAAAGACCTGGAAGTGTACACTATTGGGCAAACATCTTCCTCTCCCAGTGCGAACATTCTGCTGTTGGATGAATTGACCGACAGACTGATTGTTAATCTAGCTAAGGTTAACGGACAAAGAATTGAAAAGATATACTTGGGCGATGTCATTATCCAAGTGTATTTAGGAACGGTCAAAACTTGTTTGAGTGTAATCGATAGTTTTCTATCACAAAGAAAGCTAGAGTTTGAGGACTTAAAAGTGTCCGCAATGTGTCAGATACCAACCATATCAAATTAGGAGGCATAACAATGTATCACGAATTACTCGAAAGATTAGCGCTTATACTAGCCAAAACAGAGGGCTGGGAAGTAGAAGATATTCATCCAGGCAATCCCAGAATGAAAGTGTATTTAAAGATGGCGGCAGCCTGCTTGGGTGAAATAGACAATTATCTCGAAGAACAAGAGGTTGAATTCGGAGACTTAGAAGTTAATGCAAGGTATGAGATGCCGCAGGTACTAAATCAGGAGGAAGGCTAACATGGCTCAACCCAATCAATACGATGCCGTACTCGGCGGCAACAGTCCTGGGCCACCCCCAGGAAGCGCGGTTATGGGCATAGCTAACAGATACTCAGAACCGGAACACCGCCAATTTTGCTTGGACGTGGCAGCAGCTCAGTTGCCAGTCAGCCATTATGACGGTCGCTTCTTTTGGTCGGGCCCGTCTGCGATAGTTGGCGACCTCCAAGATGTTCTCGGCGCAACTAAAGTCAAGTGCGTTTGGGATGAGGTGGGTTCTCGGTTTGTGGTGTATCCCAAAGCCTACAGTCACGGAGCGATCGCTCTTATGCGAAGTTTAGACAAGGTAGATATTATCGATATCGATTCCTTCACGCAGCGGGGACAGCCTCACAAAAGGCTAGCAGAGAATTGTTTGGAGGTTATCTATCGTGAATTCGGTTTAAGGGTTATCTGCCGTGAACTTGGTTTAAAAGTTATCCTGCATGAGGAGATTATTGACTAACTACGTTCCTTAATTCAGACATTTATCCTGGTTTAAATGCCTTGCAGAAGAATCATTGCAACCAAAATGAGGAAAACAATCAATGAAAGTACCAGTCACTTGGGAAGATGCCCAAAGCTTGCCCATCCCTGCTGATAATGAATTAGAACTCGTAGCAGGGTTAACAATGCAAGAGGTGTACAAAGTATACCGAGATAGGGGAGGAAGAGCTCTTTTTGATAACTCTTGTTACTATTTTGCACGGCAAGCCGGTTTCAGAATCCCTGAAGAAAAGTTCCCAGAGTTTTTGGAACTCTGTAAAGCCAAATGGAGGTTGATAATCCAGTACCTAGAAACCGAGTATCGAGTCCGCTAGTCGGTTATTAACTCACAACACAATCAAGCTTTAAGTACGCCCTATCTAAAGCTTGTTTGCCACATAGTATAGAACAACACAGATTATGTTTGTAGCTCAATCAATCAGACAACCCGAACAGTTTTACTACGCCCATACTTTGTCGAGTGCTAGGCGCTGGAAAACGCGCAGGGGTGCTGACAATGCCGTCGCTCAATACCCCAATAGTTACATAGTAATCGCAGAAGCGGAAATAGGTTCACCTGAACATCAAGCCATGTTTCTGATAGCTCGCATCCAAGTAGAAAAAGCAGCAGAACAGGCTTATCGGAATCATAGTTCCGAGGCTTTCTCACCCGAATACCCTGACACTCATTTTGAAGAATTGGCGGTCCGGGCTTGGGAACGCTATCAGCAGCGGTTGCAGGAGGTCACGAGTTGAGCTTGTACGCCATCAGGTTCAAAAAGGATAATCGAGTGCGCTATGCCACCGAAACGCAGGGAAACCCTGAGTACAACGCCATTGATTCGGCTACTTTGGAAGGAGCGAAGACTTGGAAAACGGAACGGGGTGCTCGAAAGTATCTCGCATCTCATGTTTTGGTGGGGCGGCAGGGTGAAAAAATCCAACGCCGCTGGACGACCATCGAAGTTGTGGAAATCTCAGCGCAGCAGCAATATCACACCAACAATCCCGAAGTTATCCGCAAAGCTAAAGCTAAGTACGACAGCAAGCGCCCCGTTCTCTCGTTTCGCCCCAAACCAGAGATTTTAGAATGGCTGGAGAAGGAGCGGTGCGAGGATGAAAGCGATGCAGAATTGCTCAACCGGAAGCTGGGAAAGTTGATGAAGTTGGAACAATGATCGAAGTGTCAGCTTTGTTTTTGTGCTTCACTTACCCTCAGTTCCATCAATAATTAATACTTACCGATCAAATTATTGACTTTAGAGCTATCGACATTGGTCTGGGAACCGACTGCCTCACCTTGTTGCACCCTGCGGGCAATTACCTGCAAGCTTTCTTCTAATTCTTGAATTTCTGACAGTAATGTTGCTTTAACTATTTCCGCGTTCATAGACAACCTCACCTCTGAAAGCTCTGAGACTTACTATTCTCATAGTATAATAGAATTGGTTGGCGCTAAGAAACTTAGTCTTTTCTGCATGAGTTTATCTTAAATACCCTGTCATTTATGGAAGAACTAAACATCAAAAAACAGCTTAAACTAGAAATGAATGCTGCGTATAAAGCTTTCACGAAGAACCCTAGCGCTATCAATTATGTCAACCTAGAAAGAGCCATGCTTAAATACCAAATGTACGACAAAAACCGATCTCATTACGCAGCAGGCGGATAGCAACACCGCACAAAACAGCACATACAGCACCGATTCAATAAATTAGCTTAACCTGAAATATTAGAATGAACAATCCAACTGAAACTACCGAACTAGAGCAATTCACAGGATACTTGCAAAATTTAGCCGCGGTGATGAAAAAAGTACCAGGCAGAACCGATTGGAAGTACCGGGGTTTTGAGGAATTGGTGTTAGAGTGCGGCAGGGTGATGGAACCCAAACCGCTACCCAAAAACATCAAACCAGGTCAACCGAGACTTTGTTACGCCAATTGCCAGCGCTTAGTCTTAAAAAACCGCTCTCTTATTTATGTTGAAGGCTACGCAATGGCGCAAGGCGTGTCTATTCCGCTGCAACACGCTTGGTTGCTCGATGCCAACGGATACGTTATCGACCCGACTTGGGAACCTTTTGGCTGCTGTTATTTGGGGATTCCCCTGGCGACATCATGGGTAAAATCAATTTGGAATTCTCGAAAGCAAAAGGGACGCACTGATGAACTGAGCATTTTGCAGGGGAATCATCTCGAAGATTTTTCAATTTTCAAACAAGGATTCCCGGCAGAGGCTCTTGCTTAACTTTCCATTACTTAAAGACCATTGCCGATTAACTCAAACTCTAAGTCCACTTATTCAGGTTAAGGATTGTTCTTATGATGTACGACTTTGTTTATTGTTTTACCATTAACGATAAAGTAAACTGGTCAGCAGAAAATACGGCTGATTTGTTGCAAAGGGCTGCCTGCGATAGTGACCGCCAGCTCATTGAAGAGTTTGCCCAGCAAGCAGAGCCTGGTAGTTTCATTACCCTTGATTCAGGGGATTTGATATTCTGCACCCGCACTCCTAAAAAATAGCAATAGCTGGGCGGGTAACGATAAATAACGGTTGCCCCGCCCGCAATTAAGTTTTTATTGATGTGGAGCTGTGAGAGTATCCAAAGATTTTCAACCAAGGATTGCCGGCGGAGGCTCTTGCATAACTTTCCCTTAGTTGAAGACTGTTACCGATTAACTCAAATTATCAATCCACCAAAGAGGAAATTAAGCAATGACTAATTACATCAACACTATGGAGCTTGACGAGCTAACTCACGATTTTTTATGCAGTTTTCCTTCTCACACGCACATGAGTTGGGCGGAGTGGCAGAAAGAAGCAGAAACCTGCGGGTTGAATGAGAATCAGATTGCTGAATTGCAGCAGTACCTTGAGGTAAACAAACAGCTCACATCCCCTATGAGATTTGCGGGTCGGCAGTGGTGGCTGACCAAACAGGAGATCGAACACGTCGAACTAATCAAGCAGTATTTTCCTAGCAATTGGGAAGATGAAGTTTTAGATAGGATGCAACACCGCGAATTGGGTTACTTAAACAAAGATTGGCGGTTAGAAGAAAGGAAGCAAACTAAGGGCTCAGTTAAACAGTAGCAGACGCCGAAAAAAAGATGGTTGAAGGGGGGGGATTCAATGAATATCGCAAAAGCTAAAGAATTTGCAATTGCCAAACACGGCAATCAGAAATACGGTGAGTATCCCTATTCCTATCATCTAGCTCAAGTATCTCAAGTGCTGGCCCAATTCGGTTATGCAGGCGATGAAGCGATTGCAGCAGCAGGATGGCTCCACGATACTTTGGAAGATACGCCAACAACTTATGAGATGCTTGTGTCTGAATTTGGGGAAGAGACGGCCGATATTGTGTGGGCTGTAACCACTGAGCCAGGAGAAAACCGAGTCCAGCGCTTTCGCACAACTGCCTTAAAAATCCAGTCCAACAAAAAAGCTTTGATTGTTAAATTGGCTGATAGAATAGCCAACACCGAAGCCGGCCTCCAAAGCAATCCCAAGCTCTATAAAATGTACCTCAAAGAGTTTCCGCTGTTCAAACAACTCCTGTACAATCCACAGGATATCGAGCTAATGGCGATGTGGAATCGATTGGAAACGTCGAAGAAGTAAATCAAATACAACAGGAATTACCGTGAATACTGACGATAAAATCAAAAGACAACAAATCAAGGAATACTTGGAAGCTGTCGTTGCTGCAACCGAAACACCGCCGCAGAGAGCGGACTGGACTTACCGAAGGTACGAGGAATTGGTGCTGCGCTGTGGTTTCCCGATGCAGTGGAAGCCGCTGCCCGAAACGATCGAACCCAGCATCCCGCAATTTTGCTACTGGAACTGCCAAAAGCTAGCACTTGCAAACAACAGCCTCACCTACGCAGAAGGATACGCGCTCCATCCAGATGTGGGGTTCCCGATAGCCCATGCCTGGTTGTTAGATAGCGACGGAGGAGCAATCGACCCTACTTGGAACAGTGAGGCTTCGTATTTCGGAATCCTTCTTTCCACCAAATGGGTGCAATCTGTTGTAGCAGCGCGCAACCGTTTCGACAATTTAAGCATTTTGGACGGTAACTATCTCGAAGGGTTTTCGCTGCTCAAAGAGGGATTGCCTTCGGGTTCTTTGGCTCAATTGCTGCGGTAAATTGAAGCAACGATACTGTTAGAAACAACGATGAAAATGAGTGAAATTTGTATTTACCTAACTAGCGAGGAAATTCACTGGCTCAGGTATTCTATACTAACAACAATTGCAGAAATTCCCCCAGGTGACTTCGAGAAAAAGCAGCTTTATGTATCAATATTGAACAAGCTTTCTGCTTCCCAAGGAGAAGAGTTGAATCCAAGTGCCAATTGAGAAGTTTTGCACCCAACGCGCAGCAAACAGCGGGGGCTGGCAATCAACGCTCTTTTGTTTGATTGTGCCACAGCAATTGTACGAGCAGTTGCAGGTGTTCTAGTTCGGGATCAAAGCCGCAACCTGCTTCCCAAGCCTCGGTTAAAGCTGCCCATTGTTCGGGAGTGTCGGGTTTTTGGCGCATGAGGGCGATGAAGTTGGTGGCGGTGCGGGCTTCTGCTGCATCAATCCCAAACCTAACCAGTTGCATTTCAAACGCGGGGTGGCTACTGTTGGCAAGGATGTCGGCATAGTCCGTGTCCAGCAAATTGATTTGTTCGAGTGGCGAGTCAGTCATTTCTCTGCATTCCATATTTCTTAGTGCCTATCTCACCATCATTTCACGCTTGACTCAGTTGGAGAGCGATCACCAACCCGATGACACAAAATACAAAGCAGCAGAAACTCGCTTGACGATCGCACACAGTCCCGCTCCCCTAAGTTTTTTAGTTTGTGACTCCTGGGCTGATGATGGTGAGGAAACTTGACAAGCAGCGGCTACACAACTTTTGTTAAGCTTGCTAGATTGGGGGAGTAGTCTAAAAAATCAAGGTAGTGCTAAGCAAGTAACGATGCACTGTAATGATGGATGAAATACCAGATAACACCCATATGGTTGGCTAATGACGCAAGAAAACGACAAGCAAACTGTAAATGCCTTGACAAGCTAGAACAGAGCTGGATGTTTATCTTCGCCTGGTCGGCCAGTTTGTTTTGTAGATGGGCAGCCCTGATCAACCAAGAATTCTCCTTGAGACTTAAGATGCCAAATATCTAAGTTATTGCACATTACTTTTGCCGATGCACCTTTTTCCAAGCGCAATTTATCCAAAGAATTAACTTTGTCACCAACATAGGCTTTTTGGTAGTATTTGAGCCCATCTCGCTTAATTTCTACCTTTTCTTTGATCTCAGAGATAAAACCCACGTTCTTTTGCTGACTAATTCCGGGTCTTCCTACACTTATCAAAAATAGACTGAAGGATATTCCAGCCAGCCAGCTCAACGTTTGGAGTTTTCGCATTTTTTTCCTGCCTTATGTAATTTTTGATGAGATAGATGCAACCAGATATCTTCATCGGGATTAAGCCGAGAACCAAGTTGACAGCATTTCTGCCACTGTTCCAACGCAGATGCTTGCTTTTGTTTATCCAGTACCTGTGCCAATAAACAATGTGCTGATGCCTGATTCTCAATATATTTTACTGTCTGTGGATTTTGTGTAATACCGATGGCAACTTGTAGGGTTTGTTGTGCTTCTTCATACCTACCTTGTTCCAGTCTAACCCAACCTAAATTTTTCAACAAGCTATACATAATTTCTGATGTGGAGTTTTGCTTCTGGGCTAACTGTAGACCATTAGCCAGGAGAGAAGCTGCCTGGGGGTATTTTTTTTCCTGTATGTACAAACGACCTAAGTTATTATAAGCATCTGGTAAATTACCTGCAACAGCAATTTGATATTCTTTCTTCGCTTTCTCCCAATATTGCCACTTCTCATACAGACTAGCTAAATTATAATGAGCTTCTACATTATCGGTATTTAGAGAAATCGCTTTTAAGTAATCCTGTTCTGCTTCTCCCAAATTACTGTCGTGATAATTCCTAAATCCTTTACGTTTATAAAATTCAGAAATTAAAGGTAAAGAACACCAAAAAATTACCAAGAATCCTAACATTATCATAGTCGAACCAAACTTAGTTCTTTCGTGATATTGTTTAGGAAGGTTCAACTTTTCAAGGAATTTCTCAAAACCTTCGCGGCCTGCTTGAGTAAATTCGTTACTAGCCTGTAGCAACGTTAAAATACTAGGTAAAATAACAGCAACTACTCCCGCTAATCCCACTCCGCCACCGAGAAAGCGAGTTGCGATATTGACCAATAAACTGACATTCCCAGCCCAAGCAGCAACTGTCAGAACTTTCCACAACCAATCCCAATCATCCCAAGGATGTGGAGATATAATGCTTTCTAATTTCCACCACCAAGCTTCTGGTGAAGGTTTTAGGGTTTCACGCCCCTGAGCCAATTGTTCTATTATTTTGTTGCTATTAGTAGCGTTAAGAATTACTTGCAACTCTTCCCTGATAGCTACATCGAGTTCTATAAGTTTATTTATCTTGCTACTAGAAACAAATCTCGATTTTCTTAAAGCAATCTGCACTCTATCTCGTGTATTTAAAGCTCTTATAATTTGTTCGCTATTAATAGAATTAGAAGCTCTCGCCTCTTTGATCACATTAATTGTTTCTTCATAATGTACAATAATAGTTTCTAAATAATTGGTCATAATGTCTAATTGACTGAGGTAAATCGCTTTGATTGTTATTATGTGCGAGGGAGGAGGTTATTTACTGGAAACTAATGCCTTTTTTTCCTGAGTTAAGATACCATAGTCCGGATAGTTTTTCAATGGTCCAATGGGTTATTCTCGCTTGACTTAGAGCTACGGTGGATAATTAAATCAATGTCAGCTCCACCCCGCTCGTTGCATTTAATTCGACTTTTTTCTGAGCCTTGCCCCGCGTAAGCTTGTAGTATCGTTCCAAAAACGATCCGGAGTATTGAGCGGTGGTGACAGCTCGCATACTGAAATGGCAGCATCAAAAAATACATCGCTTGGCGAACGAACTCTTGAATATCAGCGATGCCATCAAGATAACTTTTGCCCACAATGCCTTACCAGTCGCTTTTTTACGTGACACTCATTTAAGCTACAGTCTGACTCTGCAACCAATAAAACTAAGAATTGCTCAACCGCTCCGAACCATCGCCTCACACCGAATCATCCATCCACCCGCACTCCGAACAATCCCAATGAACAGGCAGCGTTTCATACTTGGGATAAGCCATTTCACATTGGGGACACCGACCAGTAAACAGTGGGTGGGTATCCAAAAGCTCTAACTGCTGTTCTGGTGTTCACCGCTGCCGGGCGTTGCAGGATTAGTTCGTCGTTGTAGTAGCTTGCCCCTTCGGGTTCCCACAGTTCATCGGCTGCGGCGTTGGGGTTTTCTCGAAAGTCGGGGCAAGTGTCCGCATTTTGCTTGCGAGTCGGTATCCTGGAAAAGGTGATCGCTTTTCAAACAACTCGCAGTGCCAGAGGTCAAGTAAGTGCCAGCTACCATCACGATTAGCGTAGCCGAAATTCGGCAGGTATTCCAGCAGCGCCGGTTCGCCAGCGCTTCGAGGTTTGGGGAACTGGCTCACAAAGCCAATTATTTAGCTGCAATCGTTGAAAGCCGCTGGGAACAACTTGTCGCCCCAACGCAAGAATTGCTCGCAGTTTTTGCCCGCGATCTAATCGAACCGCCTCAAGGAATCAAGCAAAGGTTTCTCGATTTTTTAGGGCGCTTTCACTTGGCAGTCGTTTTATTTGGGATGGCAATTCAAGGCCAAATCGATAGTTTTGTAGCTTACCACAATGCTTTTGACAGGCTTGCCAGCGCAATTTTGAATGCAGTCGAACGCGAAAACAAGGCCTACCAACAAGCACTATCTGAAGCCCTGGAAGAAGCTTTTTCCGAGTGGGAAACCACCGAGGCGATGACGGCAGAGGAAGCGTGCGAGCGAATCCGGCTAATTTCAGAACAAGCCCTCACCGAACTTTGAGAAAACGCTGCACTACTGTACTAAAGACTGGGAAGTGAAGACCGCAAATTTAGAATTAGCAGCCCTTTTCCTTCTTCCTTAAGTGACAGCAGCAGAGCCAATTTCCCCAACTCAATTCCCACCGTCCAGCCAATAAAACCAACGATCGCCCAATCCCAACAGCTCTCAAACCGAGTCATCCATCCACCCACAACGAACGCAGTCCCAATGCACCGGGGGCGTTTCATACGGGGGATAAGTCATTTCACATTGGGGACACCGACCTGTAAACAGTGGGTGGGTATCCAAAAGCTCTAGCTGCTGTTCCAAAGTCCACCGTTGCCTCGGTTGCAGAATGAGTTCGCCGTTGTAGTAGCTCGCACCTTCGGGTTCCCACAGTTCCTCTGATGTGGTGTTAGGGTCTTCTCGAAAGTCGGGGCAAGTATCGGTGTTGGGGCCTGTGGGATGCACGGCACAGACGAGGTATGGGTTGCGGGCGTACAAAAGGCAATGATCGCACTCAGGCATTTTGGGCATGGCGGGGGTGTTGAGGTTTTGGTTTGGGTTTAGTTTCTCGCAAATGGGGTGTTGGTGGTGGCAATCATCGTGACTTCACTTTTTGGATTGCTAGCATTGTCGGTAGTATAACGGTTGTCTTTTTTTGAATTATTAGCGCTGCCCGACAGCTTCAGCTCGGAGATTTAGCGCTATTGGGTTCGATAATTGCTACTGATTTTGGCTATGCTGAAGGTGAGCGATTAGTTAAGGTTTTAGGTGGGTGGCAAGTTATTGGTTGGGCATTGGTGATTCTTGATTATTTCTAGGTTTTACCCACAATTTTTGTTGTTTAAAAACAAGAGTTAATAGCTTCACTGAGTGCCTGGTTTGGTTTGGCTTATGTGAGTATTTTTAGTCAATTTATCGCATTTTTTGCCTGGTATCATGGTAGGGCAATGGGTGAAGTTGCACAGCTAGGTCAAATTCAGTTGTTGCAACCATTTTTGACGATTCTGGCTTCGGCAATTTTGCTTGGTGAAACTCACCGAGTAGATCGCCCTAGTCACGGCCTATTTGGTTGTTGCTAGCGTAGCTGGTAAAAAAGCATCAATTAAGCGGGCAGAAGATTTGTGAGGCGCTCGTTTTCTCAACAGGCTATTGACTCGGATCATTGACTTTCACATATCGACTCCATCTAACGACAGATGTAAAGCCGGGATTATTTCTGTTCAATACTACCAATCAACTGAATTTTTAAGAGAATAGTAATGTTGGATATTGATGAAATGAGTTCACAAGAAATACAGGAGCTGCATACACGAAGGCACACCCTACGTGATGCCAATGAATTATTATCTCGAAGAAGAGGACATTTACCTGTTTACAACCGAAGGCATGAAGACTCACGATCTTGATGCAAATCCAGAAATTTGTTTGCAGGTTGAAGAAATACGCGAGCCGCTTCATTGGCGCAGCGTGATTGTGAATGGTCGAGCCTCCCGCCTCACAGTTCAGGAAGACATTGATCGGGCAATGCACTGGATTAAAGAACGCAATCCCACGCTGTCACCTGCTATCAATCGAACCTGGATTGATGCTCAGGGACGTTCAGAAGCGATCGCAATCTACCGCATCGACGCGAGTGAAATGAGTGGACGCACAACTGATGGAGTCAGCAGTCGCTAAGAACCGAGATACCTCAAACGTTCTAGCATGAATGAACATTATGCGATCGCCATTGATGCAGATGCCATTGACCGTGCGATCGCCTTTGCGATTGAGTAGCCCGGTAATGTTGATGTGAATGAAATCATCCTCCGTCCGACAGGTCAAGAACTTTAGACTAATAGGAAAAAATCATGAAACAGCGAAAACTCGGCAATCAAGGATTAGTAGTTTCAGAGTTAGGACTGGGCTGTATGGGGATGTCCGAGTTCTACGGAACAACCGATGAGTCAGAATCGATCGCCACTATTCATCGCGCCTTAGAGTTAGGCGTGACTTTGCTCGATACGGCTGATATGTATGGTGTCGGTCACAATGAAGAGTTGGTCGGCAAAGCGATTAAAGACTGTCGAGATCGAGTCATTATTGCCACGAAGTTTGGCAATGTGCGCGGTAGCGACGGCAGCTTTAAGGGCGTCAATGGCAAACCCGAATATGTCCGCTCTTGCTGTGATGCCAGTCTCAAGCGTCTGGGCATAGATACGATCGATCTTTACTATCAGCACCGAGTCGATCCCAACACTCCCATCGAAGAAACCGTAGGCGCAATGGCGCAGCTCGTCCAAGCCGGGAAAGTTCGCTACCTTGGTCTTTCCGAAGCCGCGAGCGCCACGATTCGCCGTGCAATGGCAGTGCATCCTATTTCCGCACTCCAAACTGAATATTCGCTCTGGAGTCGGGAGCCAGAATCTGAGATTTTGCCCACCTGTCGAGAGCTAGGGATTGGATTTGTGCCTTATAGCCCTCTGGGGCGTGGGTTTCTCACAGGCAAAATCAAGAGCCTCGACACATTATCTGAAGGAGACTATCGGGCCGGGCGATATCCTCGCTTGCAAACCGAGAATCTCCAGCAAAATCTGGAGCTAGTCGAGCAAATCGAGCAGATGGCAGCCGAATTGGGTATCACAGCCGGACAGTTGGCGCTGGCATGGGTATTAGCCCAAGGCGAAGACATTGTGCCAATGAAGCGGCACTAAACGTCGCACCTATTTAGAAGAAAACATTGCGGCTGCTGCTGCGGGGCTAACTCAAGCAGAACTAGAGCAAATCGCCAAAGCGCTGCCATTAGGAATTGCCATGGGCGATCGCTACCCCGATATGAGTACGGTCAATCGTTAGGATTTGGCGCGAGTGATGTTTGGCATCCATGCCTTTAGTAAATAAAAACAACCGCTACAACTTAAGTCAATTGAGTTCTGAACATCTACCCAATAAGGAGAAAATTATGACAGAGATCGTGAGCCGCGAGATTCAGCTAGTCTCTCGCCCCAAGGGGATTCCTACCGCAGATAACTTTGCGATCGCCGAGACCAAACTAGAACTACTTCAAGATGGGCAAGTGCTCGTTCGCAATCTCTACATTTCAGTCGATCCATATATGCGCGGTCGCATGAACGAGGGGAAATCCTATGTTCCATCCTTTACGTTAGGAAAAGCACTCGAAGGCGGCGCGGTCGGTGAGGTAATCAAGTCTCGTGCCCAGGAATTCAAGCCGGGTGATGTGGTGACTTCCAACTATGGCTGGCGGGAATACTTCATAGCTGCACCAAAAGATTTGCATCAGGTTAGCCGCGATATTCAACCGCCCTCAGTTTACCTCGGTGCCCTCGGCATGACAGGTATGACTGCTTGGGTTGGGTTGAATTTGGTAGAAGTCAAAGCCGGCGATGTTATTTTTGTTTCGGGAGCAGCAGGCGCGGTGGGAAATGTCGCCGGACAACTGGCTTCATTGCGCGGATGCCATGTCATCGGGTCTGCTGGGTCAATGGAAAAAATCAAGTTTCTGCGGGAAGAATGCGGATTTGATAGCGCCTTCGATTACAAGGCCGGCCCTGTCCTCGAACAACTGAATCAGGCAGCACCGGACGGAATAGATGTCTATTTCGATAATGTAGGAGGCGAAACGCTGGAAGCGGCGCTCTCGGCATTACGGGTGCATGGTCGGATTATCGCTTGTGGCAGCATCTCCGGTTATAACGATGAAAAACCGCAGCCGGGCCCTTCCAATCTATTTAATATGATTGGCAAACGCTTGACGATGAAAGGGCTGATCGTTAGGGATTGGCTCGATCGCCAGAGTGAATTTGAACAAGAAGTGGGCGGCTATTTCCAAGCTGGCAAACTGAAGAACAAGGAAACAGTGGTGGTAGGAATCGAGCGAGCGGTGGATGCGTTCATCGGTCTTTTTGAAGGCAAAAATGTTGGTAAAATGGTGGTAAAATTGGACTAGGTAGCCACTAATTGAGTGGGTACTTACTTCATTATTTGAGAAGTTGAAATCCGACATCGCTTAGACATTATTTGGTTGAAGGATAGGATGCCATCGCTGGCATCAGATTTCAAACTATAAATCTAGCAGTACACTTTACTTTCCCAGCATTGGTCGTACCTGCAATTTCCAGAAGTTCCAATTAAAACCTCCAATGATTAGCCTTCATTGGACAACATCAAATGGCTGTGCACAGAGAGTGCAACACCTCTGTACAAAGATAGCTAACAGTTCTAGTCAGCGGTTGTTGGGATCTGAAGCATCTCACCGTATCGGCTTCAGGCAATCCGCTGCACCAGAATGTTATATTTCTTTTGATGCTATCGCCTGAACTACTGCGCCAATGCCAGTGTGATAAATACCTTCTACTACATCACGCTCTAGCTCAATTAGATGCCTAAACTTTAAGCCAGCTAACTCAAGGCTTAAAGATTCTTTAGATTGCATCGAATCTACTGAATTTCCGCCGCCAGTACCATGTTTCAACTGATCGGGTGTATAAGCTTCAAGCAGAAACACACCGTTTTGCTTTAACCCGGATTCAACTTTTTTATGAAGTTGTTTTCTTATTGAAGAGGGCAATGGACAAAATATAGATACAATTCCGTCCCATTGATTCTCGCCTAAATCATAATCTGCTAAATTAGCATGAATAAACTCAACAACCACCCCGTTATCCTCGGCTAACTTTTTGGCTTTATTCAAACCAACTAGAGAGGCATCTACAGCGGTTACAGAGTAACCCTGTTTCGCAAGGAAAACGGCATTCCGCCCTTCTCCTTCGGCTAAGCTCAGAACTTTACCTTTTGGAATACTGTTGACGTTTGCTTCCAAAAACTCGTTCGGGTTTGTGCCGTATACGTACTCTTGGGCACTGTATCTTTCATCCCACATCTGTTTTCTCCAATTGTTGCTATGAGCACATTTGATGCCAAAAAAATATAACTGTGCATTCAACCGCAGATAGGCTGGATAATACCTTTACCGGGGGGTAGATCATCCATCATATTGGTTAGACAATATCCTAGTTTTAAGGAATTAAACAGAAACGAAAGCAGGTTAAGTCCGGGTTCTTGGGTGTTATCCATCGCGAATGATAGTTTATCCTGGAAGTCTTGGGTTATTCGTCACTTTTGCTGATAATATCCTCTATATCGGTCTTATCCAGCATTAACCTATGTCGCAATCTACCACTCCTATGTGGCTTTGCCGCTTGCTGGAAGCAGAGCCTTCGCGAATCATGTCAAGGCGGAGTATTGGAACGAGTGCGATCGCCCAAAGAGCACCAAGTAAACCTTGAGACTTAACATCTGCACAAGCGAGCTTCTTGAAGTATCTGGCGGCTGGGAATAGCTCGAAGCCCGCCTTTTCATAGGTGTGACGGGCTCTTTCATGACCAGGATCGCCCCCAGTCTCAACCATAGCCACAGACATCCCAGCGCCTTAGTTCCCTGAAGCTGAATTAAAAATCGGAGGTGGCGTTCGTCTAGGTTATTGTTTGACGATCGCACTATTCGAGATTTGGGGAACGGGTTGGTGTTGGGATTTGGTTCGGTTTTCCTCAAAACTGAGGTGTTGGGAGCGATCGCACTTCTGGTCAGTTAATTCCATCTGGCAAGTACAAATCGTCACCAGGAAGCCGCCGTTCGATAACCTCTTTTCGGTTCTCCAACATAACCGAATCAAAGGATTTACCAAACCGCACGTTGTACTCAAATTCAGTGCGCTTGATGCTGAATGCTGCATCAGCCCGCCGTTCGATGGATTCTGCCATACTAGCTTGAACTAAAGCTTGGGCTTTCACGTTGCCTTTGGTTGCTTCATTGAGCCAGTAGGCCGTAGCTAATGCAATGGGAATGGGCTTGATTAATTGAGCGTTGCCTTCCACTGGAATGCTTGGAGCTTGTGTAAAATTGTATCCGCCAAAAGGCAGAGCTAAAGGTGAGTTTCCATTGATAAAGCGGGTCAGCGATTGTTTTTGCTTGTCCACCGCATTCATAACCCCAATCGCATCGACCTTGTAACCGCCGTCGGGTAGCTGGTAAACACTAAGTGGAATTGCACCTAAAAGGATGGTGGCAGAAATAGCTTTAACTGTCATTTTGGAGTTCAAATAAATTACGATTACCAGAGATTAGCTTAATTTGACTAATTAATCAACGATATCTCTGAGCAAATAATTTAGTTGGCGGACTACCGAACCTAGCAAGTAGTGTTTGCTCTACATAGAACAATCCACCGCTAAAGACGATGACTTAAAAGCTGGTGCTGGCCGTTTTAGGTCGCAGAACTTCGACATTCAGCTCTAGTTTTTCTCCCAGCCACAAAGAATGTGTTGTATGGTCTGCCACATCATCTCCTGTTTCGGGATGGACGAGAATATTTAGTTCCTCGCGATGGAGCATCAACCAGGGAACGACTGTGCCAAACTGCGGGGGTAAAAACGCAACTTGATACATCGCTTGGGGGTGGGGCCCAATGGGTGTGTCGTGCCAACGCCCTAGCTGCACCTCAAACCGAGCCAATCCTTCGCGTACACGCGCAGCAGCATCACGGCTATCATTGTCAAAGTAAATATGTGCGTGAAAACCAACAATTTCGATGGTGTCTGCTTTCATGATTTTCAGTGGGGTATTATGGGGAGGTTCATTGCAGCCAAATCCAACAAAGAAGTATACCCTAGCTTATTAATTTTACCTGCGAGTAAACATTACTCTTTCACAATAGCGCCTATATTTTAGGGTGAACCAATGACTCAAGAAAATAACTGGTTTGAGACAGCACGATTGGGAATGTTTGTTCATTGGAGTCATAGCAGCCAGTGTGGGTACGAAATATCTTGGCCGTTGGTCGGAGGCGTCTTTAGCTTGCCGTACTGCCAAGATGTCCCGGTAGCAGACTATCACCGCACCGCCCAAACTTTCAATCCGACTGAATACAACCCTCAAACTTGGGCTCATTTAGCGAAACGCTTGGGGATGCAGTATGTGATTTTGACGGCTAAACATCATGATGGATTTTCCTTATTTCATACCCAGGAATCCGACTTTTCTATCGAGTATGCGCCGTACAAAAAAGATATTGTCCGAGAATTTGTGGAGGCGATGCGGGCGGAGGGTTTGCGAATTGGGTTGTATTTTTCCTTGATTGACTGGCATTACCCTGACTACCCGGCTTTCACAGAAACCGACAAACCGTATCAGTTTGGGAAATTCCGACAGCCGACGAGTCGAGCGTGGGAGCGTTACCTAGAATTTATGTTTGCTCAAGTCAAAGAATTGTTGAGCAACTACGGAAAGATTGACTTGCTTTGGTTTGATGGCGGTTGGGAGCGAAAGCCAGAACAATGGCAAGCTAGAGAGCTACATGAAATGATTCGCTCGCTGCAACCGCATTTGCTAATCAACGATCGCCTCCCTGGATTTGGAGACTTCGATACCTGCGAACAATTCATTCCTCCCCAACCGCCTCCGCGTACTTGGGAAGCTTGCCTAACTCTGAATGAAAGCTGGGGTTACAACCCGCAGGACACCCAATTCAAGTCAGCTCGCCAACTTATTCATACCCTCTGTGAAGTTGCAGGTAAAGGTGGCAATTTACTATTGAATGTCAGTCCTATGGGCAATGGGCAGATTCAATCTGAACAATTGGAATTGTTGCAATTCGTAGAAGAATGGATGGCTGTTCATGCCCAGAGCATCGTAGGAACACAGCCTGGACTGGAACCTTGGCAATTCTACGGCCCTTCTACTCGACGGGGCGATCGCTTTTACTTATTCTTGCTAATGAAGCCCTACGAGTCAGTAACAGTACGAGGTGTACCTATAAAACGGATTCAAGCCGTTTCTAAAGTCGCTGGAGGGGAATCATTACAATACTCAACTCGCTGTGCCATTGTCGATTCTATGTTAAGTGCCGATCCTCTTGGGGAGTTAACGATTCAAGTGTCTGAAGAAGCTCTCAATCCCTATGCTACGGTGATTGCAGTTGATATTGCTCCAGCCAACGATACTTAAAGCAAGATATAACCAGTGTAGCGATCGCACTTCTTCACTTCCAACCCCAGTTGCAGATCGCATCCGACGAGGGCAGCCGACAGCACTTTGGGTTCCATTGCGTACAAATCGTTCAACACAACCTTGACATCGGGAAACACAAAATACGAACATCAGGAGAGCCAATTCGATAATTAAAAGAACGATTGCCAATTAGAGCAACGATTAAGGATGTAACAGGGGATTGTTTCTAATTTCCGATAAACATTCTTCTAAAGACAAACCATGCAAAATTTCCCACCATTGCCCCGTATGTCTCATGTAGGCCACATTAAAACAATCTGGCCCAACATATTCTAGGCGGGCGGAGCGAGACTCAAAAGACGGGGAAATCGCCCTCGGACTCGGACAATTATAAGTTGAGCAGAAGTAAAAATAGTTGCGATACCACTTGCCAAAGATATCCGTTCGATAGTTGAAATCATGGTCTGTGGGTGGAGAGTCGATATATTTGGGCTTAAATTCTGTTTGAATTAACTCATTACATTTTTGTTCGATTAATTGTTTCTCAGTATCAGGCACTGTAGGTTTAGACTGTTTGCCAGAAGAAGAAAGCCAGAGCTTTTTTGCTTTTTTTGCCATTGAATTTGTTTTCCTGATTATCTAGGTAGAATTGAAACGACAAAATCGATCGTTCGACCTACTGTGAAGGTAGTGGCTGCTTGCAACAACCTTTGTTGGGCTACTTATCAAGGCGGCGTGAGCCTCCAAGTAATGCGAGCTGCTTTTGTCAAACGGCGCAATCTATGCCTTGATTGGGTGCGGTGCGGATGATTTGTAGCAAGCACGCTCTCGTATTAATAATACTTAATTTTCCCTGAAAACTGCCTTACTCAGCACTTTGGACTCCATCTCATACAAATCTTGCAGTACGACCTTGACGTTCGGAAACGCAAAATACTCCGTTAGCTTGCCAATCCGATAGTTAAAGGGTTGATACCGGTGTTTGAAGTACAGCTCCACATTCCCCCGATGTTCCCACAATCCCAGCAAATTGACAACCACATCCGAGTAATGCGCTCTGACATCCCGCTGCACTTCGGCGATTCTCTCCTCGATCGATCGAGTAGTAATGCCAATTTTATAGAACGTGTTCCCGTCCGCTTTGACTTCCAGAAAGTAGAGCGAATTGATTAGAATCCGACGAAGCTGTGCTCGATAAATCAGCAAATCAGCCCGCCGTTCATCCAAACAAGATAACCCCGCAGCTTCCGCAATCTCTACAGAACCTTCCAATGAAGCCAGCTCCGACAGCAGCAAAGGTTCTTGGACTTTGTTGAACAGCGCCAGGGGAAGCGCGCCGACGGGGATTTTACCCAAGTCGGTAAAGTGATAAGTGCGTAGGAACGGGGCGTAGCCATCGCCCGACGACTCCACCAATCCTTTGAGTTCCCACCGAAAGTTTACCAAGTCTCTGGGAATCGATCGCTTTTGGGCCCCGTACTCTTTCCACAGCACTTTCAATTGCTCCAATTCCTCACCCTTAAGCTGGATGTTGAAGTTGTCGTAGAGGGGAAGCGCGGGGAAAGCTTTGGTTTTAATCCGCTGTGACACTGGTTTGCAAGTCTCCCCGGTGTGCGCGAAGTGATGTTCTTTCACTTTCCCCTTTTTTGCTGTCAATCCGCCACCGCAGTAGAGACAAGCGAGATTCGTTTTTCCGCGCACAACCTCATCAATGCCCGCCAGCTCGCCGCCGGGAGCAACACCGTATTTTAGCCACATCGCTCTTGAATTCTCCTTTAAGCAGGTTTTCGCAGGTGCACCCGCTCCACATGACCGACGATTCTAACAACAAATCCAGGGATTAGGGCTTCTGCCTTGGGAGAGAAAGCTCGCTTGCACTCGATGCTCTTGATGCGCGACCTTAATCCTTGGCATCCCAAATCTAAAATCTAAAATCTAAAATCTAAAATCTAAAATTGCCCGTCACCAGTCGGGAATTTCTTCAGGCTCCGAGTCGGATGGGGCTTGTGACAGTTGCTCTCTCGGTAACGGCACAGCGGGCAATTCATGCTCTAGACCGGGAAATGTAGCTTTTCCGGTGTAGGAAAGCATCGAAAGACTGGCGATCGCTCCTTTGACTTGCTCTGGCTTCACTTCTAGGTAGTGCTGCAACTGTTCTAGGTTACTGTGACCGCTGATTTCTTGAATAATCCGCAGTGGAATTCCCGCGTTACTCATTTGAGTTAGGGCGGTTCTTCTGAAGCTGTGGGTGGAGGCTCCCTCGATGCCGGCGCGCTCGAACGCTTTTCTCAAAATCTTGTCCGCTGAGTCGGGGTGCAGGTGATGCCAATGGTGGGAAGGGTGGCGGCCGGGGAATAAATAAGTCTGACCCGCGTGGGAACGCCAAGATGTTAGGAGACTTCGCAAATCCTCTATTACCGGAATCGTTCGGGTTTGGAGTTGGCCTTTGGTGTTGGCTTTGCGGAAGTTGATTGTAGAGCGGACTGTACCCCTGTTCGTGTAGATATCCTTGACCATCAGGGAACAAGCTTCGGCAATGCGGCAGGCGGTGTAGAGACAAACTCCGAACAAGGTGCGATCGCGAGGAGTCTGCAACCCTTCGTTGAACAGCAGTTCGATTTCCTGTTGCGTGAGTATTTTGGCTTGCCCGTGCCGTTCTATCTTCATGCTTGGTGTATACCCGACCTGACGCTTGAAAGTCTGGCATATTTGTTGCATTACTGCACCTGTCTGAGGGATTTCTTAACGCGGTTCCAGGTCGGGATGGGGGGCGTAGAATACAGACAGCTATCACGGCGGCACTGGACGCAACAGATGGGAATGTGCGGAAGGTTCAGAAACTCAGCAGGCACAGGAACCTCAACACGCTGATGATTTACGATAATAACCGGGGTCGCGACCAAGGAGACGTTACCGATTTATTGGATGAGATGTTTTAGTCGATCAAACAGTTACATACTTGGCTTCAATCAAAAGCGAGCGCATTAATTGAGAACTCGACATCTAAATATTTTGGGCAAAGGTAAGGTTATTCCTGGACAAGCTAAACCTGCGTAACCTAACCCGTTGCCAAATTGAGAACCCAGTAAAAGTTAAATAGGTATTGTTAAAAGCACCAAGTTGTTTATAAATACAAGTAGCGGATTAAGTATAAAAAAATGAATACTGAATTTTCTTTATGGCTTTGTTATGTCAAATTACTGGTCTGTGAGCCAGATAACAACTCCTGTCACTGGAATTTAGTTTATTGTTCATTTCCTGCACTAGCCTGGTATGATTTACTGGGTTTTCAGAATGAGAATCTAAAAATAATTGCTATTTTTAATTTTCATCCTATAAACCGTTGTGCTATCGCAGAGATTGATGAACCTGAACAACTTAAAACCTCAACAAAAGTTTTAATAATTGAAGATAATTGGTTTAATTTTAGTGTGGTAGCGAAAACATTTAGGTTTAAATCCACTTTTGTTGTATATTATGGGTTTGACGTAGAAACCGTAATGCAACTCGCAACTAATAAACAAGTGGATATAATTATAGTTAATAGTGGTTATGGGGGTAAATATAGAGAAGTGAATTGGACGGAAAATATCCGGCTGTTAAAATCTAACCCAAAAACCGCACAAATTCCCATTATTTTAAAATGGGGCGGTCAATTCATGGCAAGTGACCGGGAGAGATTCTCCGCAAGTGGTGTTGATGCTTTTATTCAGGCAGATCCTGGTAATATAAACTCCCTGATTGAAGAAATCCAATATACCCTCTCTGCGAACGATTCCAGTCCAAACACAATAATTAATTTAGAAAACGCATTGAGCAGTTCCCAGCCAGTTAAAATACAAAGAGAAAAAGAATCAGCATTAGAATTTATAGCCTTTAAAGCGTTCCAGATTTATTTATTGATAGGCTCTGTAATTGTTTATCCTTATTTGTTTATCTTACGTCGCTACAACCCATTTAGGAAATGATGTAAATAACTTGTTTAAGTTTAACTTAGGGGTGAACTCATTTACCGCAGCATTAATATGTCTTGCGGGCGTTCGGTTTCCAAGCTGCCAGGAGGCTTCGCAAGTCTTCGATTGCGGGAATGGTGCGGGTTTGGAGTTTGCCCTTGGTGTTGCCCTTGCGTCCGTTGATTTCGGGGCGGACTTTCCCCAAGGCGCGTATAAATATCTGGGCGGGCGTTGCTTAATCAGGGTATGAAAAAAATAAGTTGAAAATCCAGAAGCTTTGTGGATACTGGTTTCTATGATTTGCATATTTAGTCTTTCATACCGTAAATCAGCAACGCCAATATCTGCAACGGACAGTGAACACGCTTCGGCGATGCGGCAGGCGGTGTAGAGGCACACGCCAAACAAGGTGCGATCGCGATCGGTTTGCAAACCTTTGTTGAACAGCAGCTCGATTTCTTGTTGCGTGAATATCTTGGCCTGCCCGTGCCGTTCTATCTTCATGCAGGCGTGTATACTCGACCCGACGCTCCAAAGTCTTGCATACTTACTGCATTGCTGCATCGGCAGGCGGGGATTTCTTAATGAGGTGGGTGAGGGGTTGGCAGGTTTATATCACAAATCCGTTACAATACGCGAAATTGCGTAATTTTGAAGCGCTTGTATCAAATAAATCAGTATCATGGCATTAAAAAAAGCAGTCTTTTTAGACAAAGACGGAACCTTAGTGGTCGATGTCCCCTGCAACGTTGACCCGAAGAAGATTGTCCTAGTCAGTAATGCAGTTGCGGCATTACGCCTATTGTCGGAACTTGGGTACAAGTTGTTGGTCATCACCAATCAATCGGGTATAGCACGAGGTTATTTCTCTGAACAAGAGCTAATTTTGTACCTACACGAACTTGATACCCTGTTTAGAGAGAGTAACATTATTTTAGATGGGTTTTACTACTGCCCTCATGATAAATCAGCAGATTGTGATTGCCGCAAGCCGAAGCCAGGAATGGTTCAGAAAGCAGCTCACGAGCTGGGTATTGATTTAGCCGCGTCTTGGTTCATTGGCAACACCCTGAACGATGCTGAAGCGGGTTATCGGGCAGGATGCCGAACAATTTTAATTGACGGCGGCAATGAAACATTAGAGGAGTTTAATCGCGATAGCTCTGCGCTGCTGCAAAGCGCAGAGCGCCTCCCTCACTACATTGTTCCCGACCTCTACAGCGCCTCACACATTATCAATAGTAAAAGTAATTCATTGTGAATCGGGGTACGAGCGGGTTAGTAGCACTGCTGTACCTATAGGTCGGCATAGATTCATCCTCATTTTCTAGATTTGTCTATATTTTACTTGAATTATGACCACCTACTTATACACACTTAAAAGTAGAGTGGTGGCGAGGCCGTGTTGAGAGCGCTCCTCTTCGTTAGCTTAGCTAATGCACTTCGCTCCCCCCAATAGCCATGTATAGTGATAGCTTTTTGTATAATCTTGAGATAGACGATAAAACTGGTACACCGTATCATTAAGCATGAAACAAAACAACCAACAACGTGCTACTGCCAATAAAATCAAAAAGTGGATTCAAGCTACTAAGGAAGTTGAAAAAGCTCGACTTGCTATACCAATAACCAGGTTGACGAGTATCAAAAGTCTGTGCACTGATGAAGTTGCTGCCGAAAAGTTTGCGCTCTACATTGCTCGACTGGTGCAGCAACAGATGGAGCGGGCGAATTGTCCCGAACATTTCACGGATGAAGAATGGGAACAGCAACAACAGTTAGTGGAGGAAGCAATCACACTGATGCAAAGTTACTTAGAAAGTCCTAGTTACGAAAGCAGGCAATCTCTCAGAAACTTATTGAGAGACATTGATGGGGTGCAAGGGGATGACTACCGTAATTTTAGATGGGCAACGGTGCGTTTTGTCCGCAGCGGAGATTTACTCAAGCTAGAGTATGCACTACGGTGTTTTGTAGAGACAGATTTTCCCTATTGGGCTTACAAACTAGCTAGAGAATATGTAGAAGGCTATGGATTGCAGTCGGGTTCGGGTATCGTGGCTGAATCTGTACCCAGGTTGTTGGAGATAGCAGAATTTTGGTGTCAGTATTATTTCAATCTGAGTTTGAACGAGAAATTTCCCGATGGGGGCGATCGCTGCGTTGGTTGAGTCGATGGGAGGTATTATCCTCCGCACCTCTCAGTTAGATCCGGACGTGCTGGTTTCCCCGCATCCGGC
>NZ_JAUBTF010000076.1:0-30492 GCF_036702355.1 Microcoleus sp. D3_18_C4 | reverse complement strand
AGCCTGGTTTTTAAGTTCCATAGTTTCGCCTGCTTTGGGAGAATCAATTCAGAATCGATTTGGAATCGATTCTGATGTTTTCCATCATAGCACATCACATCATGGTTGCACATAGTACAATCAAAACAGAAGGTGACAGAACATAGCATGATGGAAGGAGAGATATTGAATATGAACTAATGAGTAGAAAACTAAATGCTGTAATTCCCGATGAAACTTGGGAAGCTTTAGATGAGATAGCTAACCGCGAAATGCGTACCAAAAGCCAGATGGCAGCAATCCTTTTAGGAGAAGCGATTGCAGAGTACCGCAAGCGGCATTCTTTAAAAAATACCGAGGCTGACTTAGCAGATGCTGCCGATCGCACATCCGACCCGCAGCCCACAGAACCGGAGCCGATCGCAACCAAGCCAGCAACAGCAGCGAAAGCTAAGCGGGGTAAGGCAAGTAAAGGTGCTAGCTAATGTCTAGTAACCCTCTAGCATTAAATTCTCACAATTCAACCCAAACCATGCCGACCGCCATTCCTTGACCTTTATTACAAAGAAGTAAATGAACAGTTCCGATCGATTAGACCGAATAGAAGCAATCCTTGCCGCCACCGCAGTGCAGCAGCAGGCAAACACCGAGGCTCTGACCAGGCTGGAAGCTCAGACTTCTGCCAACAGCGAAGCGATCAGGCGGTTGGAAGTTCAAACTCTTGCCAATGCGACAGCCATCGATCGTCTGACCGAGCGGATTGACCAACTGACCGATCGCGTTGACCGACTGGCTCAACGTTTTGACGGTCTGGTTTCAGCAATCGGGAGCCATCAAGAAGCGCTGAGGCTGATTTCCCAGCAGAACAACGAATGGCGAGAGCAAATGCGAATCATTCAGACAGAAATTCGCGACATCTGGCAGTACCTCAACAACCAACTCCGCAACCGGGGCAACGGCGGCGGGCAAAACTGAAGCGGCTGCCGATCGAGCGTGGAGAAGTTGGGGCGGTGCGGGCGATCGGCTTCTTAACAAAGCTTGGTATAAACTCCCGATCGCACATCCGAACCGCAGCCAACAGAACCGGAGCCCACAGCACCCAAGCCAGCGACAGCAGCGAAAGCCAAGCGGGGTAAGGCAAGTAAAGGTGCTAGTTAATATCTAGCAGGTATCTAGCAAATGTCTAGCAAATGTCTAGCAAAGGAAACAGGCAACCATGATCCAAACCCAAACCAAGACAGTCACATTTGACGAGTTCGCGGCCTGGTATCCAGAGAACTCAGTCCGCCGCTACGAGCTACACAAAGGAGTAATTGTCGAAATGCCTTTAGGAACTGGCCCCCATTCCCGTGTTACAGGTTTTACCAGGGATGAAATCAGTGCAGAAATCAGGCGACTGAAATTGCCTTACTTTATCCCCGGTGACTGTCTGCTTAAACCCATTCGTGATGAGGCAGGTTATCAGCCCGACGTAATTGTCTTAGACCAAGTGGCTCTCGCAAACGAACCGCGCTGGGATAGGGAATCCATCATCACGATGGGGTCTTCTGTACGGCTGGCTGTAGAGGTCGTTAGCACTAATTGGCAGGATGATTACCATTTCAAGTTTGCCGATTATGAAAAATTTGGTATCCCGGAATATTGGGTTGTTGACTATGCTGCTTTGGGTGGCCGGCGGTTCGTTGGCAATCCCAAACAACCCACTCTCTCGGTTTACCAGTTGGTTGACGGCGAGTATCAAATCAGCCAGTTTCGGGGAGATGACCTGATTGAGTCGCTAACTTTCCCACAACTGAAGTTGACAGCCGAACAGATTTTTAGCGCCGGCTTGCCACCAACCGAACCGAGCTAGAGACTGGATCGATCGCCCGTGGGGAGTTGTGGCGGCGCGGACGATCGGCGGTGCGGAGAGTTGCGGGGAGTTGCGGGCGATCGGCTTGAATTTACTTGAATTTATTGGAATTTATTTGTTTTTAATAGTTCAAGCTGCCGTTTTTTTGCGTAAAATTTACCACTTTGGGTAAAGTCGTAAATAAGTCAAAATTGCTTGCTAACCATCGGTTGCCCCGTACTTTTACTCAAATTTCCGAACCATCTTTGCGTTTGCGAATAACTGATATTTGTTCGTCCTCTCTTCACAGTCCAAACTGTTTATGCAAGAACTCTTACAAGTTTTTTTTGGGAGCTGGACGATCGAGCCAGTAAGGTTTGCACCTGTTTTGCTGCCCAAATACACGGTTCGATCGCAACTGACTTTCAGGTGCTAGAATCTATTTACTTGCTGATCGATTATTGAGGCAAACCGTATGCTCTATTCGGAAAACAAAGTACAAGTTGCAGTTTGGCTGCAACCAGAAGTTGTCGCCAACTGCGATACCTATGCCGAATATTTTTCCCAGTCTCGCTCTGGCTTTATCAATGAAGCTTTAAAACTTTACATTCGGCACGCCGAAAAACATTGCCAGTTGCTAGCAGAAAACGGAGAGAACGGCACTAATTCGCACGAACACAACGAAGAAGCGCTGGCAGCGTAAGCTTTCCAGCGCTTTTTACGATTTTTTATACACCCTAACTTTGCCATCAAAAATCTTGGCGGGTTTTTAGAACAAAGTTAGGAATCACACCGCAATAAAGGGCGGCTCTTACCAATATTATGTCACACCTGGTTTCAAGAAACACGCGCCCCATTGGCGAGGTGGCGGTTAATGCTAGCCTTCGTGCTAACTTGCTGGCTAGCTGTAGCGGTACGATCGCACGTTCCCAGAATTCTGACACCACCCATAGCTTTCATAGCTTCAAAAAGTCTTCAAACAAGGGCTGTAACTCAATTTCACTATATTCCCCGCAAAATACGACAACTAACCGGGAATTTTCTGCGGTCGGTTTTGAAGCTGCGATCGGGGGTGCGGTGTAATGAGTACCACACAATCTACACAAGAAAGCCAAGGACTTGATACCGCGCAATCCACGCCGGATTTGAAGGGATTAGGAACGCTATGCAGCATCGGCGAAAAATTCCTCACCCCCGAACATGAAGCCCACATCGCAGGCAGAGGCTTACTCAATCCTTGGGCCCGCGAATGCAGCTTCAGTGCCAGCATCGCCCAAGCTTCGCTCTATGGGATTTCGACAAAATCGGCGGGCATCCTGTTCATAGGGCAAAATGGGCAAGTACAATTCCGGCCTGATGTCCGAGAACCGAAGCGAGGCAAAAAGGAGCCGCCAAAATATCTAACGTCAGTCGGAGAATTCGATGCTTTTGTCCCCCCATCCCCCGACAACCCGCTCTACTGGGAGATTGAAGCCCTAAAGCGAGAAGCTTTTTATATCAATGATGTGCCTTATATTCTCCTTACTGAGGGAGTATTTAAAGCCCTTGCCGGGTGCTCGAATGGTATCCCTACGATTTCCTTGCTGGGAGTAGAGCAAGGCCTCACAGGTAAAGCCCGCGACCCCGAAAATCAGCGATTTCTAGTACCCGCGCTGAGAAAGCTCGCAGAGGCTGGCTTTGGCTTTATCATTGGCTTTGATGCCGATGCGACCACAAATCCAAATGTGCGGGCGGCCGAGAAGAAATTGGCTAAGCAATTGGCTAAATTCAATGTGCCAGTGAGAAGTATCACGGGAGCCTGGGCCGCTGCCTCAGTGATTGAGTCCGGCGAGGTGAAAAATACTAAAGGCATGGATGATTTTATTCAGCATAAAGGGATTGAGGAATTTCGAGCAATTCTCAGCAAAGCAAAGCTATTTGGTGAGAAAGAGAGTGATACCGAAGGGGAAAAGAAAGAAAAAGCAGTAACATCAGAAATCATCGGAGACCAACTCGCTGAGGACTTGCGCGACCAACTTCTGTATTCAAGTTCTCATAAATCTTGGATGAAATATAGTCTCGAATTCCCAGGAGTTTGGACACAAGTGGCAGATGATTATGTTCGGCACATAGTTCATAATTTGTGTCGAGCGCGGGGAGTAATGCCGAATAACAACTTCATCAAAAATGTTTTGGGCTGGCTCCAGCGCACATTGTTTGAATTTAAATGGTTAGAGCGACCATCAAACGAGCTTCTACCTTTTGAGGATGGCATACTAAACCTTCTAACTAATGAATGGCACGAACACGCCCCAGGATTCAGATTGACTTGGGTGTTACCACGCAAGTATCAAGGTAGCGCCGTTCATGCTGGATGGAAAAGAATTGAAATCTGGCTAGACCAAGCAACTAGGGGCAACAAGCGTATGAAAGATGAGTTGCTTGCCTTCTGTGCCGCTACCTTACGAGGAATGTCTGGGCTCCAAAAATTCTTAATAGGAACTGGATACGGAGGTACGGGGAAAGGGACTTATACTCAATTGGTAACACTGCTCGTAGGCGAACAGAATGTTTGGGTTGGCAAACTTGAAGACCTCACCAAACAAGACAAAATAGCTGAATTACAAACCAAACGGTTAGCTATTTTTGACGACCAAGAAAAATATACAGGCAATCTGTCAAATTTTAGGTCAATGACTGGCGGTGCGTTGATTAACGGTCGCAATCTTTACGAGCGTTCGGTTACTTTTCGATTCCCTGGGTTGGCGCTGATAACCGCTAACCAACCCTGCTTTCCGGCAAGTGCGCTTTCTTGGCTAAAGCGGCGGATTATTCAACACGAATTTGCATATACTCCCACTAAGCGCAATCGTAACTTAGTACGCGAATTCGAGCCAGAAATAAGCGCATTTACCAAGTATTTGCTCTCAATCCCAGTATCAGAAATCGAGCGGATTCTAGACCCTGAAGACCAATCTATAAACGGCACATTCTGGGAGGATAGGGTACGCGCTGACCCGATGGCAGCATGGCTCAACGAGTTAGTGATACATGATGCTGATGCCAAAACTGCCGTCGGCTCCGACAAAAATGAATGGAAAGATGCAACTTACGTACCAACTAACTCCACCTTGTTTGGCTCTTATAACTATTACTGCACTGGTGGTGGATACAGCGCCAAAGGCAAAAACAACTTCTCAGCAGATTTAGTTGAACTCTGCCGGGAAGTGTTGGGTTGGAAAGATGTAAGCAAAGAGCGAGCGGCGGTTGGGGTAGTAATCAAAGGGTTGAGGTTGCGGACGGATACCGACAAAGGCATCACGACCGTAGAGGAGTTGCTTGAACAGAAAAATGTAGACCTAGGTCTACACTGTGTAGACTTGAATGTAGACCTAGAACCCTTACTGCATAAGGATTATGTAGACCATGTAGACCTAACTTCAAGAAGTGCAGAAAAAAATGAAAATACTTCTGCTGACTCAAATCTCATTCTTGGCGCTGGCACGGATTCAGCATCACTTGACCAAGTAACCATTACTGCTGATGCTATAGAAACTTTACCCCCCCCCAAGGTCTACACGGTCTACACGAGCCATACAGAGCAAGATATTCAGCCGTCACAAGGTCTACATTCGGGTCTACATTCAGGTCAGCACGAGCTGGAATTGGAGCCACCACCAACTTATTCGGGAGCAGCGGAGCAAGTTTTGATCGCCCCCCCGGAACTGGAAACAGCACCAACAGTACCAACACCGCCAACAGTCGCGCCGATCACGCCGTCAACTGGGTCGTCACAGTCAAATCTGCTGTTGCTGCAAGATTATGCCCGACGCATTGGGGAGGCGCTTGGATACCAGTCTCCGGCTACTGCTAAGGCGATCGCTGAGTATATCCAAGAGTCGATCGTCAATCAGGACATTACCGAATCTGAGTTAGCCGAAGTCGCTGGGATTGAAAACTGGCAAGCGTTTACTGCGCTTCGGAATTTGACCGAAAACGAAAAAAACTTGGTTGAAATTGTCCAGCAGGCGATCGATCGCAACGACGCAGAGACGGCGAAATCCGTCTTGAGTTCGCTGAAAGAGGTCTGCAACTCCGGTGCCGCCGATCGTCAGAAAGTTTGGAACTCTGGGTTAACCGAATCTGAACGGGAGGCGTTTAGTGCGCTGATTCAGTAGGTGCGGTTGCGGGCGATCGATCGGCTACCAGTCACCGGTCGCGGCCACGGCAGAATTTACCCGGTTCTTGCGGATTGCCGAATGAACCAGGCGTGAGGCTTCTCTAGAAGCCGCCACCAAAAAAATTAGCTAATTTTTGTGTGCCCTCAAGTCAGGCAAGTGCCGTATAAAATCAGGCATTTGCAGTACAAAATCAGTGAGATACAGGTTTTTGCAGGGGCTGCACTCTACCTGTATTTACCTGAAAATATCCTGCTTGCCACCTGCAATTTCCTGCCAAATTACTGCTTTTTTGTGCTGTTCGTGTTTTGACTTGTTGGGACTGGTTATAGTTGTTCTCTCTCGGTAGCAAGCAATGTTTTTGTGATCACAAACCTGACTTTTGCGTACAGAAACAAAAATAATGCACCCTTATGAATGGGGAATCCTAGGTGTCAAGTAGCTTGATTGTTACCCGCTCTTCGACTGTGCCGATTGCTCACATTGCTCCTGCTGTTGTGACAACTTCGTAGCAGCACTGGCATCAATTCCTCCCGTCACATCTGGGTAGCGAGCTCACGGCTTGAGCGACAGCTCGATCGCCCATGACAGAGCTCATAGAATTAAACAGACGAGCGGCTACCAATCTGGCGCCGTAGCTTCAGCTATTGAGGAGGATTTTGTGGCGGCAATCGACGCGGGCTTTTCTTGCATCGGTCGATATTGTGGCGATAGTTGGTGAGACGCAATTTGAAGAGTTTAAGCAGCTAAAAGGTGATGGGCGATCTCATAAAAACGCATAAAAACGCATAAAAACGCATATTGCCGAAAGTTTTCCTAGGTCTGCCGCTCTTTGATTTTTCCTTGCTGACCACGGAGAAACCAGGAGCGATCGGCTTGTTGGGCAGCCCGATCGCTCCTGGTTGATTTCCTTGTAAATCGATAGGGAATAAGAAATTACTATTTCTATAAATGGATAGGCGGGGAAATTTGATTTCCTTGACCGGCGTTGCAACGATCACAGACGCTCTCACCCTTAAGACACCGTATTAGGGTCTGCTCTTAACCTGCCTTCATAGCAACAGTTTAGCCGATTGCAAAGCGCGGGCCCGACAACAGCAATTTATGCGACTGTCAAGGCTGACATAACGGCTGCTGTGTTGCCAATTTTTTCGCACTTGCTCAACTTGATTTTCAATTCAACTTACCAGACCGTAACTTGACTATTAAATCAATTCGGATTTTGTTAAAAAGGCTAAAAATTTAGCTAATTGTTGCGTCAGCTAAAATCAGGGATTTGCAGTATAAAGTCAGGCGTTTGCAGTATAAAGTCAGGCAAGTGCAGGTATTTGCAGGGGCTGCACTTTACCTGTATTTACCTGAAAATACCCTGCAAATGCCTGACTTTTTCGGTCAAATTACTGCTTTTTTGTGCTGTTCGTGCCTTTGCTTGTTGAGGCTGGTTATGGCTGTTTTCGATTAGTAGCAAGCAATGGTTTTGCGATCGCAAACCTGACTTTTACGTGCAGAAACAAAAACGATGCACCCTTATGAATGGGGAATCCTAGGTGTCAAGGCGATCGCGCTCTTGCTGGCTATCGGACGAACGATTCCCTCGCCATCATCGACATCAGCCGGCTGCTTCGCTTGCAAACAGGATGGCAAGGCGCGATCGCGTCGGGCATCCGCCGCCGATACTCAACAGCACCAACTCGAATGCGTCGTGCGATGCTCGGCTCCATCGTAAAGGCGGCTGCCCTGTACACCAATTGGCTCGCTCCTGGCTTCAAGACCGACTGGCAGAAGCACAGTTCTATCAAAGTCCAAACTGCCCGTTAAACTTCTCCCGTTGGCTGCCCAGAGTGAGCGTGAGCTAACTTTAACTCCCAACAATTCCTCTGGCACTCTTGCAAAAACCATAAATTGATCATTTTTACCCCCCTATAACGTCTATTTGACATGGCTTGCTATGCGACTACCGTACTAATTACGAGGATTGAGGAGGATTCAAGAGGTGTCGGAGTACAGAAAATCACGCCAAAAGCAACAATTTTTTACAAAAAATGATAAGCATTTATACTTATTCTGAGGAAAAAAGTAGGAAATAGGAGGTGTAATGAGTAATAAATGTGCTGTTTTCTCCTCTTTTTTCCTCTCAATTTTTAGCTAATTTTTTTGGCTCAGTTATATCGATTTTCCTGCATTAGTTTGGTCAAGGTGGACTCGGATTGATAGGGTCAATGGGGAGCTTGCGTCAAAGCGGCTTGCAGGCTTATTCGGATATTCGAGTAACGGTAGCCGAGTCGCGAGTTGCACCTTTTAAGGTCGAGACAATTCTTTGAAAGCGCAATGCTGCAGGCTAGTCTAGTAATAGTAGCTATCCTTGACCATCAGGGAACAAGCTTCGGCAATACGACAAGCCGTGTAGAGACAAACCCCGAAGAGGGTGCGATCGCGTGAGGAAGGCAAACCTTTGTTGAACAAAAGCTCGATTTCCTGTTGCGTGAGTATTTTTGCCTGGCCGTGCCGTTCTATCTTCATGCAGGCGTGTATACTCAAGCCGGGATAGCCTATATGGTGGCAGTCCGGGTTTTTCTGTCTTAACCCGTTGAGGGAAAGTTATACGAGCGCGTTTTCTGATCTCAAATTCAAAAATTATGGATAAATATTATAGATAAATCTGTTGTGCTGGGTTGGGGCTGAGTTGGTTTCTAAGATGCCTAATACACCGTTGCCTCAAGATAATGCCCGACTTCTAAAAGCTAGAGAGTCGAATAATAATAAGAAATCTTCTGAAGTTCGCGACCAGGAATATTGACTAGAGTCCGAAGTCACGGCGATGATGAACGCAGCCAGGGCGGGTAGATGGGGGCATCGTGAAATGGCATCCTATGGACACGAAAAACAAGGACTTTGTGGCGTATGTCGGCTCAATGCCTAATTAATTCGTCCGATCGTCTAGCCCCAACAAGAAACTGATATCAGGCTAGCTTCACCTTGCCAGCCAGCCGTAGCCCAATATTTTCTCTGCTTGCAGTCATCATTATCCCACTCTCAACTGCGTTACTCCATTTGTCTGGAGTATTTCTCAACGCGGTAGCGAGCAGGATCAAGCCGAGCGCATTCAGAACCATTACACTGCTAGCCGCGCCACAATACGCAGGACGCTTTGGGGTTTCAATGTGAGCGCTAAGCGGTTGAAAATCCTGTAGCTCTTGCTCTGGCGAGCGTAGCTGTGGTTTTTATCAGAAAAACCATTGACAGAGTGTAATGTACCTGCCATCATTGCTGGCTGTCCCCTTTGTCAGATTTCCTTGCTTCTCGACACCGGCAAGTAAATAGATTCCTAGCTCCTAGTTGTAGAGCCAATAATTTAGTCCTCACATATAAACCTATATTCTTCCCTATTGAGAGAATGCTCATCTAAAAACCTCTTCATTTTCTGCTTGGCCTCTGCAATATTTTGAGAGCAAATCGCTACAGAAGCATAAGGTTCTTCATATTTTTCATCTGAGGGAATTCCTTTGTCTAGAAGAATTACAAAGAAATCCGGATCTGACGATAAATCTTTAAGCTTTGCTACATCTAGAATATGCTTATGTAATGAGGCGTAGCATAGAAAACCGTTGTAGTACAGGCGGGGTAAGCTGTTTTGATTAACAAACGGTTTAATCCTACAAGCAATTAGATAGGAATACAGGATTAGGTTGACATCCCGTAAATTAAATTGCCATTTAGATATATAAAAACCACCCATTCTCGCATTAATTTCTAAAATTTTTACTCCCAGTGATGTGTAAATCACGTCTACACAAAAAACACCATCTTTTAAGCCAATATTGTGGCAACCTTTCCAGGCTGCATGAATCATATTTTCTTGTTTTTCTCTGTCCACCAAACTCGGCATTATTTCCGCCATTTCCTTACAGAGAGTAGGCATCGTTGGGCTTTTATCAGTTACATAACCAGCTACTAATTCACCATCAAACATAATGAGATCAACATGATGCTCAGAGCCTTGCAGGTAAGGCGTGACAAATATTTGATACTTAAAACTTAACCCAGCACCATACTGTGTGGCGGTTTGAATATAGCTTTTATAGTCTTCAAACCTAGCTAATAATTCTTCTTTTGTTTGAATTACCTCTACACCAAAGGAACCACATCCCGTATCTAATTTAATTACTAAAGGATAGTATTTTTGTGGAATATTCGGGACATCAGCTACATTATTTAAAACTCGAAAATCTACGCCATTGGAGAATTCCCGACAGTCAAAAATTAGTTTATTGAATTCATCAGCTAGAATTTTTTTATGCGTCAATAATTTGCTTTTAGCGATGCTTGCGCTTTGATAATCGTTGGCTGGTTTCCCTAAAAAGCTGGCGACTAAAGAGGACAAAGGTACATTATCTTCCCAAAACGTAACTACTCCGTCCACAGCGATGCAATGATTGCGGACGACTTCCACAATTGCTAGGGCATTTTCAATATCTTTGGTATGGTCGTCAATATCAATATTGAAAAACTGGCTGCTGTAACTGGCAGAGAAATGTTGAGGATTGCTATCAACTAAAATAATATTAATACCTACTTGATTAGCAAATTCAAAAATATTCAGCTTTGAGTACCCTCCACCTCCAATCATCAATATATTCTTGCCTTTTAGCATATATTGATAGCAGCGGTATAACATCGTTTCCACCCATTTATCTAGGATGTCAGTCCTGTTGGGAGAATGTTGCACTTCGTAGAGCTGCAAGGTGCTAATGCAATCGTGATCGTTGACTTCAATTAGAAACGGTTCTAATTGACCTTTGTGATTTTTCAAAACAACATCTAAACCAATAAAATCTGTTTGTTTGTTTTGGGGTACATGGGTTAAATATTGCGTTTCGTAGTCAATAATAGGCTCTAGTACCGCTTCACCTAATCGGTTAATTTTATCAACAAGCTGATTCTTCTCCTCGTTCGTCAACTGAAGCAAGTTACACACATAGTTAATTGAGAAACTTTCAGAAGTATCTCCATTGATGGGTTGGTCAACATAACCTAGATTGCAGATAATCCCAGAAGTTTCTACAACATTATTGGGGCGACGGGTTACAAATACCCTCAGCCTTGCACCCAGGTTACAATTATCAGTAATACTTGAATCGATAAATTTCTCCACAAGCAGACAATCATTGTCCTGGAGTGAATCCATACATTTCTTAAAGTTTTCAACAGCCCTATCCAGATTATCTTTTGATTCAATAGTGCATAGTCGGCTTCCCATCCACCTTGTTCCAGAAGGCTTAATCACAAATTTAGAAGCAGGAAATGCCGTCAAATATTTTCGGATTTCATCACTAGAAAGATTTCTGGATAGGGAAATCAATTGAACTTGTGGAGTGATGGGATGATGGTTATATTTATCCAAAAAAAAGCCAAAAGCCATCGTTTGGGGTACATTGACATTTCTTGCAGCAGCAAGTAAGCGAGTATGCAGTTTGTCATTGGTATATTCTTCCAGTTCTATACCACTTGACATCGGACAGTCCGCCAGTCCCTCATAGAATTGAAATTTTTGAGCCTTCTCTTGGTGGACTGGTTCATAAAAACTGAAACCCGCTTCGGTACAAAAGTTACATAAAAAAGTTATCCTCTGAGGAGTTTTGAATTTGGTGTGAAAACATTGACCAAATTCGTTCATGGTAATCCCTTCAAGGAGGTATAATACAGATTTATTCCCTTCTTGCAGAACTTTTACCCAAGTCGGTTCAGTTACTATAAAAGCACTTTCAGGTAAAATTCTACTTGCAGCCAGGAGTAATGTAAGCCTTTCGTCCGCTAAAGTAAAGAAAACAAGACAGGGTTTGCTTTCATCTGATTCTAGTTCCGCCGGAGCTTCCTTAATCGACTTCAGCTTATAAGCTTGGAGAACTGAGTTGAGTGTCTCAAACATATTTGACTATACTTTTATGAAGTGGCTGTTAGCTAATCAAACCGAGGAATTCTTGGGAATTTTAAAAAGCTTGTTAAAACTCCCTAGATTATTCCAGATTCCAGAGTTGCTAATTCTATTGTTTCGGACTGCCGATGCTATGCTCAAAGCAGTTCTTCAAATCAAAGCTGGCGCTTTCACTATCACTCTTAACTGTAAGGGGTTGCGAAGGGTCGAATAAAAGTTTGTTCTCGCAAGGGGTTAAGGTTTGGTGGAAAAATTCTTTACAGCGATTTTGCTCATCTGCAACAATAACCCGCGCTGTATGCCCTGTGCGTAAAACATCAGTGCGATCGCACCACTCGTAGGAGAATATAATCAGGATGTCTCCAGGCTGGCACATAAGCGCTCCCCCGCCATTGGGACAGACGCAACCCGTTCCTGCCTCTCCTGGCAGAGCATAGGTTGACCAACGGTTGCCGTTGCTGATGTTGACTATCTCCACTTCTTCGAGAGGCAGTATTCCGACTTTCTCCAACAACTCTTGGTCAATGGTGATACTGCCCACATAATCGCGCTTGGCATCGGTCACACGTACTCGATGAAGTTTAGCGTGCATCAGTCTGATTGTAGCCATATTACTCCTTTTTCTTGCTGGTCAGTTACATTACTGAGCCACGGCAAACGCATAATAAATTTTAGCCAACGAAAGAATTATGGTTCTAGCCATCAGATCCTCTAAATTAGCCCTGAATATTATCAATAGGTATCGATATTGTGCTAACTATTGAGAAACGTTGGGAATATGCGTTTGCCCTGACTACTGGGCTGGTTTTATTGACAGGGTTTGTTTGGTTTCTTCTCCTCTTTTTTTTCTTCTCGCTCCTCTTTTCACCTTTCCCTTAATATGCTTAGTGGTGCAGAAAACTATTTTTGTTAAGAAGAAAATGACATAACTTTAGAAAATTCAATCCGCCGCTCTAACTTCGCTAGTTTTTTGAGAGAAGCACAAGCGGGAGGAATTTTCACCCAAGGAATGGGCGTGAGAAGTGGAATTAAACGAGCTTGATGACCTAAACTTTTCATAGCTCTGATACCAAGCTGTAAAAGGCTTAAACCTCTTTCACCATGCCAATCTATCTTACTTCTGGAGCTTGTTTCTATCACTCTCAATCCCAATCTAATTGCTAATATTTCAGCAATTTCTATCATCATTAATAAATTACTCAAAGCTTGAGCGTTCCTAATTTTCGACCGTAAGATATCAAACGTGCCAGACTTATAATCTTTAAATCGAGGTTCAATTCCGCCAAATCTTTTGCCATATAGTTGGAATGTTTGTAGTGATAAGGGTGTATTTGTCAGTACGGCCCAAGGTTCTTTCACTCCACGACAGTTAGCCGTTCCTAAATTGCACTCTACATCACCAAGCACTTTAATGCCTGAAAATAAATACACTTGGTCTTTAGGTGGAAATAGTTCCTTCAAAGATTGTGTCTTGCCATTAGCCAAGGTGATTTGGAGATTAGATTTGACTCTAATGCCCCAGTTCCACTGCTGTGCTGTGAGCCACCGCATCAGCTCTCCATGTTCAAACCCTCTGTCAGCCAGTAAAGTTGGCTTTGAGTCTGTTGGTAGTCGAGATTTAGCTGCTTCTAACACGGGTAGATATTGCTCGAAACTAATTGTAGAACTACCATGTTTAATCACAGTTTGAGCAAGAGTGATAGAGCGACCGCCCCACGCCACACATACTTCAATCAGGCAATAAGTGTCCCAAAACATACTGGTATCTATGACTAGAATTAGTTCTTGCCCTGTCCATTCTTTGAGAAATTGTTTAATCAATGGCACATACAACACTTTATCGCTAATTGCTGCATTATTCATGAAGTAGCTAAGTCGCTCCATATGGCTACGGGCTTGGCAGTCCCGATGGCTTAGGTAAGGAATCCAGTGGGAAGCGCAAGCACTTTCCGATTCTAATATTGCTGCTACAATCTCTGCACAGTTCTTCAGATGGCGAAAATCTTTGGGGACAATCCATTGACCAAGTTGTCCGAGTAGTTGACGATAGAGTTGGGGTGTAGCCATTATTTTACGTGGATTTGTTTTTCGCTAAAACAATCGAACCACGGCGCAAGCCCCTTTTCTCCATTAACTATGATTCTCTAGGCTCCTTAAGCATCTCAGGAGTTTTCTGCACCACTAAGCTTAATATGTTATTTCCTCCGCTATTTGTTTCTTTATACATGCCTCTAGTATTTCTGACGGTTTACTACTTTGTTTTGCTGGATAACATATGAATGTTCCTGGGTTTATTCCTTTTTCGTCACTTTTCGGTTCTATTGGCCATAGAGTCACATTTTCTGTAGCCCATGTCCCGCTATCATCCCACACATTTTCGTTGCCTACCTGTGCGTCTTCACATAAATCCGCCCTTACACACATCAATCCTTCTGTTTCTTGCTCTGTTGGTTGTTCATAATTTCCTTTATTCAATCTCATCAGCGCTCCCATTGCCAAATATCCCTTCGGTGGTATTATTTGCCATGCTGAATAGCTTTTTTTATTCCGTGAGCCTTTATCACTCCATCTTAATATATAGTCTTCTGGTTTTTTAAAGAAATTTCCTTCCCTTAGTGCTTTTACTATAATTGTTCTTTTTGGGTTGAATTTATGACTTGTTCCATATTGTCCTAACCAATACCACCCTTCATCTATTAGTTGCTTCGATGGGCGATATACATACAAATTTCGTTTTGCTCCACTCCAGTCATCATTTCCTTGTTCCTCCATGTTTTCTCCATCTATGTATGCAACTTGAATCCACGGAAATGCTATTTTCTTATTCCCCAATGTTTGACAAAGCTGCTTAAATCGGTCATTACCAGTATCATGTATTATACTTCTCCCATAAACCTGTAGTTGAGATAGCACATTTTGTTCGGTTGCATCCAGATCTATTGGCTTATCTAACTGCACTTGCATCCGGTAATAGTTTTCTTTGAGTATTTTTTGCATTATTTCGTCAACATTTTTTGATACTCCTTTCATCATAATTTCTAGCAAGGCTCCGTTTTTTAGCCAACCAGTTGCTCCATCATTGCTTGGGTTATATTCATTAGTAGCTTCTCCTGTTCCGAGTGACACCAGGATAATCTGCTTTTGCGGATTCATTTCTTTAGCTTTGTAGTAGAGGTTTAATGCTGGATTATTGATGAACACTCCTCCGTCAATAAATTTACTGGCTTGTCCACTTTTGTTAAATTCTGCGACTGGAAAAAAGCTTGGTGCTGCTGATGTAGCTCTTGCTGCTTGCCATACTAGCCAGTCTTCTGATTCCTTTGTGAAATAGTGTGGTTTATCATTTTTAATGTCGTAACTACAAACTGTTACGTCACAAGACGTTGGCAATTCCGATATTTTTAGGTTTTGACCAAATGCTTCTTTTAGAAATTCTTCTATTCCTTCTTTGCCATATTGCGATTCAAAAAAACCTGCTCCTTTTTCATCGTGATTCAAATAACTGAAAATTTTCCTAGTTGTGTCGGAAAAATTTTCTCTTTTTTTAAAAATTTTGCTTGCTTTTTCCAAGTAAAATTCCAATACTTCACCTGCGGTGTATATCTTTTTTGTCTTTGGATTTATTGAGTTTAATGCTAAACAAATGATACCTCCAGTAGAAGTTCCACCCAATACATGAAATAACTCATGTATTCGATATCCAGTTGTTTCTTCTATATACCTTAGTAGCATTAATGGAATGATGCCACGAATGCCACCCCCATCGATTGATAATACCCGAATAGTTTCCATACTCTTCCTCCTAGCATTGATCTTTGAAAGTTCTATTTTATGTCTTCGTTATTAAGACGTATCTAAAGAGATATTTCTGAATTTTTAAATTTAAAATCTGTTTCCCTTATCTCGATGTCCTCTACTGAGAAGTTTCACATCTAAGAAACTTTCCCTCATCATCCCCGACAGACTCTTAGCAAAGAATTGAAAACAAGGAAAACAATCCCAAGGAGGAGAACGAGACGATCGCACAAGCACCCATTCTCCCCCAACTTTCCCCACAAAAAGCTGTTGTGTGGTTGCCTCCACAGCGCCGCCAGACAGGAATTCCTCTAACTTCCCATCAGAACTCGTCGCACCCATCACCGACTCAGAATGCTGCACGTCAGGTGCTACCTCCTGCACCTCCCCAACAGTCTGCACCTCCTCCAGTAACGTCACCGTCTCCTCTGCTATCGCTTCAACTGGCGCATTTCCCTGGGACATTTCCCCAATTGCCGACTCCGTTGCTGTCGGTGGAACAAATTTATCCCTATCCGTCGCCTCCTCCCCAATAAAATATCCCCTCAACTCCTCTCGCAGAATAGCCCGCGTCTGGGATATGCGCTTGCAGACATTCTGGTAGGAAATCTCTTGCTGTTGGGCAATCTCTGGATAAGACAGTTCTTGATAAAAATGCAGGATAAACGTCTCGCGCAACCGAGGAGGTAAATTGTCAATCGCACGACGAATCACCATCCTTTTTTCGCCAGTCTCCAAAGCAATTTCTGGCGTATCCTCACTCCGTAGCAGTCCTTGCTCCTCATTAGATGCGTAACCTTCTATATCCTCAACTCGATTCGCTCCCCGACTGCGTTCACGATAAATGTCCACGCACAGATTGCGAGTCAGCGTCGTCAGCCATGCCTTAAAATTAGTAATTTCCCCCGCCGCGTACTTTTGCACCTTTTCCCAAGCCTTGAGCATCGCCCGACTCAAGGCATCTTCAGCATCAGTCGGGTTCCCCCCCATCCACTTAATGCAGCAACGGTGAAGATAATCTTGATACTGCTGCCATTGCTGCCAAAACCCTTTCCCTAAATCTTCAGAGCAACCCTGCAGGTATGATGCACTAACTGTTTGAGAATCTGACATAAATCAATAACTGGTAGTGAACCCAATTGAGGGCAAATAAGACTTAAACTTTAGAAGGTTTTATCCATACAAGCTCACGCTGCTGATTTGCTCACCAAAGGCGACTTGGTAGAATGCCGATCAAAAGCCTCAGCGATCATTTCTGACATCAGTTGTGCAAACGGGATGCCAGCAAGGTGCAGGATAGTACCAACTGATGTTGCACTTGGATTAGAGAAATCAAACAGAGGTATAGAAGAAATACCACAGTTAGGATTCACCTCCAGAACAAAGATTTCTTGAGAGGCTTTATCCATGCGTATATCTACTCGTGCATATCCATTACCGCCAACTGCACCGTAAGCGTGCTTGCTTAATTCGCAAAGCCTATCCTGCAAATCAGAAGCAACTAATTGATAGCGGTAAAACGGTTCTCCCAATGACAAAGAAGATTCTTCTTTTCCCCAAGCTCTTTCGTAAGCCAAAAATCGTTCAGTGTCAGGCAAGTTGGAGTGAAACACCCGTTCCACAGGTGGATAGATTTTGATGCTCTCTGGCTGCTGGGTAGAACCTAACAGGAAGACGGTAAATTCACGACCATTGATGAACCGTTCCACAAAAATGCTGTCCAGTGGGAATTGCATATCATGCTGTCCTTGGAGCAGCCATTGGACTTGTTTACTCACCTGTTCATCGCTTTCGACAACCGACTGTAAAGAAAGCCCTCGGCTTCCCATAGACATCGCTGGTTTTACAATTAGAGGAGTGCCAAGACGTTCGCAAACTCCCTGAACGTGGCTAGGATCTGCAATGACTTCGTAGGGAGCCGTAGCTACATTCGCCTCAACAAAAGCACGCTTCATTCTGAGTTTAGATGAGCAGAGATAATCAAAGGTAGAATATGCACCCGTAAAGAGAATGCCTTTTGCTTCCAGTAGTTTGATGACGCAAGTGCCAGGATAGTTAGGATCTTCATCCCCAGCACAAAAGTTTAACACTAATGGAATGTACTCTTTACTAGAAGTCGCCACCTCCTCTATAACTGTGTGCATATTCTCTAAGGTAATCGGCTGCCACTTCCACTTTAAACCGAGTTCTGCAAAGACATCTGCTAGTTCCTGATGAGTGGCAGGATTGTCATATTCTTCGCTGCTCAACTCTTGTCCTTTAATGCAGTAGGGAATAAACGCCCAAACAAACAACTTACTGCTAGGCACAGGTAATCTTTGTAACATTGAGATTTTCTCTATTAATTGGTTGCCAAACTGTGGCATAGATTCCTCCTAGTTGAATTAAATCTGTAGGTTAACCAGTAACAACGAGGCACCCTTTATCCATCACGAACATGACATCTGCACGCAACGCATGAGCCATTTTGTGGGTAATGACAATCACTGTGCATTTCTTGGCAATGCGCTCTAAAGTTGTCATAATTTCCACTTCTGTTGCGGGGTCTAGCGCTGATGTGGCTTCATCCAGAATCAGAATGGCTGGATTTCTCACCAACGCCCTAGCGAGAGCAATTCTTTGCCTTTGTCCCCCTGATAGCTGTCCCCCCCTGTCGCCAACAGGAGTGTCATAACCTTGAGGTAAACTCAAAATAAAATTATGAATTTCTGCGGCTTTCGCTGCGGCTTCTACCTCTTCATCACTCGCTTCCAGATAGCCCATGCGGATGTTTTCCCGCACTGAGCCATTAAACAAAATCACCTCTTGAGAAACCAGTCCAATTTGAGAACGCAGTGAGCGTATAGTGCAGTCGCGCAAATCAACTCCATCCAACAGAATGCGTCCCTTATCCGGGTCATAAAATCGTGTCAGCAAATTGACAATCGTACTTTTACCCGCGCCACTCTGACCGACAAATACCGCAAAGTCTCCTTGGCGAATCTTCAGCGATAAATTTTTCACCCCGCCTCTATCTTTGGAGTAGCTAAAGCTAACATTATCAAAATAAATATCACTCTGAAAATGGGTCAAATCAATCGCACCCGGTGCTTCCTGAACTTCAGGGATTTCCGCCAAAATATCATTGATACGTTGCAGTCCTGTCACTCCATCGATTAAATAAGGTAGCCCCCAGGTAAAGTTGAGGATAGTTGAATGCAAACCGAGTAGTAGAACCTGATAGGAGACGAGTGTCCCTACTGAAATCCAATTCCTGTAGGTCATCACCGCGCTAAGACTCAAAATAACCAACTGCACTAAGACAAAAGCGAGACTGGGAATTCTTTGCACTAAGCTAGACAGAAATTTCGCCCGGACATAAACCCGCTTCAAGTCATTCAACTGGGCAGAAAAATCTTTTGAGACTCGTTTTTCTAAACCGAATATCTTGACAACGGGTTGGGAGAGCAGATTCTCTTCAATTACGCTGGCGATGTGTCCTTCCTTTTGCCGCAGATGATAGCCTTCTTTGGTGGCACGACGGGCAACATTTGCTGGTGCAATTGCACAGAAAGTCAAACCGATGCAACTTAGAACAGCTAACTGCCAGTTAAGGGAAAATAGGAAAACTACCGAAAAAAGGATGTTACTCAGGCAAAAAATAACAACTGGCAGACCAAGGATGAGACTATTTTCTACCTTCTCTGCATCCGCCTGGAAACAGTTAATTATATCCCCGGCTGAACGTCGCCCAAAAAACTCCATTGAAAGGCTTTGGATGCGCTCAAATAGAGAACAGCGGATATTGTTGAGTAACAGAATCCCCAATTTAGCTGATAAAAAATCGCCCAGCAAGCCAACAACGATAAATACAATCGCTCCGCCTCCCAAGAGCAATAAAATCCAAACCAGAAGACTATAATTTTGAGGAACAATGGCTGCATCAATAATAAACTTGAAGCTGATCCTCATTGCTGATTCAAATGCGGCCTCAAAAATCTGACTGCTACAAAGGAAGATAGCTAGCCATCTATAAGGAGCAATATATTTATAAATTACCCTCACAAAATTCAAAAAACGCATTGGGCTTTGACATAAATGGGTAATATTTGTCCGTATTATAGCGAGCCTAAATCATTTGTCTAAATAGATAGGATAGGGGTAGTGCCAAGAGTACCTATCTCGGAGCGATCTGGACAACCAAACGGGGGATTGTTCCTAGAAAAAATCACACAATTTATTTAGACGCGCTATATTGCTTTTGTGTGGGTCGAACCCTCACTTTCACTTGGAAGACAGCTAACTGCACCCATTGTCCTCCCAAATCTTTCGGCACCTTTCAAAAAGTTGGCTCGGTACGAAATTTCTTGCCGGACGCTGCTATTGCACCCATACGTCCGCTCTTGAATGCCTTGGCAGCAGTAATACCCGGATTTTTCGAGCTACTACCCTCTGTAGATTCAATTTAATCTTTTTGCAAGCCTTACTCCTCAGTTTGTTTATCTGTCATCTATCTCTAGACATACTTAGCTTAATTCTTTGGAGAGATGCCTGTCAAGGGAAATCTATAAAACTTGTGTAAAGGAAACGTCATGGAAGGTAAAAATTCAACATTTCCTGGTTTGGACGTGAGTAACGTAGAAAAAGGTTGAGAAGAAAGGCCCCAATTTACATTCACTTCGAGAGCAAATAGTTCTTGAGATAATTGGTACATTTTTATATCCCTCCGCCCATAGGGGATTTACTGATATAAAAAAGATGGACGCACTATTCTGTAAATTACGAGCTAAACAATAGCCGTAATTTCACGCTCGACGTGTGATCGCGGCCACTGTGAATAGGTCAGTAATTAAGTAGAAGCCCCTTTTCTAGCGTTAAACCCTGATTATAACTGTATCGTTCAAGAGCTATGAAAGTCTATTAATTGCTTCCACCGCTTTTGAGACGCATCTTATCTCTATAATACAGCGGATTCCAGGTTTATCAAGTACAGTAGCAGCAGCTTGTAAACCAGTTTTTAAAATGCTTAATATTAACCAAATCAAGCGCAGTAGCTAGTAAAATGTCAACCATCTTCGTAGTAGTGGGCGAAAACTTACGTAAAAAAGCTTTGAGTTGTGACCACCATAATTCTATAGGATTAAAGTCAGGAGAATAGGGTGATAAATTCAGGATACTGGCACCAGCCGCTTGAATTAATGGTTCAATCACCGACAACTTATGGGCTGGTAGATTATCCATAACAACGACGGCACCTTTCCATAAGTTTGGCACTAAACACTGTTCTACAAAAACTGCAAATGCCTGACTATCCATCGACCCATTCAACGTCATTAATCCTACTACTTTTTTTAAACTGATTGCTCCAATAACTGTGACTTTTGCACCCCAATAAAATGGTTTTAAGTCGTAGACTCTACTACCATATCTTGAACGTGCATGGGTTCGTGTCAACCCCAATAAAACGCCCATTTCATCCAAAAAAACCAGGTTATTCTGGTCGATATTTTTCACTTTCTCCCAATACTCACACCTCAAAAGTTGCACGGCTTGTCGGTGACAGACTGACTACTCCGTATTGTCTTTTTTTTCGCGTCAGATTTTGTTTGATTAATGCACGACACATCATACTAGGACTGACAGATTGTTTGTAGTTATCTAGCCAATATTCACAATATTCTGATAAGGTGCTATCCGGATATTTTTCTACCATCTGCGTCAATTTAGTTGTGGACGAGTGTAACACACTTTTAAGGCTTCCACCCTGTTTTTTTGGTTGAACGTGACCAGTCGTTTGTTTTTGTTTTAAGATTTTTTGCACAAACGCTTTACTCACATCAAAACGCTGGGCTACTTTCCTTACTGAGGTATCACCTTGTTCATAGGCTTTCACTATTTTTTTACGAAACTCGATCGAATAAGCTTTCATTTTTTCTGCTGATTTACTGAATCCAGCGTACCACATATACATGGAATCTGCTGTATTTCCTCTCCCCTGCCTTTGTAAGTCGGAAAAGTCGGATCGTAAAGTCGGAAAAGTCGGATTTTGCATAATCTATCGAGCTCAGCTTAGGTTAATATCGACAAAAAAATAGTTGCACGCTCATATCACAACTTGTCTCTTAGTATCCTGATTTCTTTAATTTCCTAACTTTTCTTTTGGCTAGCGGGAATTAAACAAATTTTCACAGTTAATAGGGTTAAAACCTTTGCTAGACAAGGAAAATACGTCAAAGGAGGTAAAATCACCTAAAACCCCTACCTATCTATCAAAGATTTAAGGACTTTCGATATAAAAGCCATACTGCACAAGGCTTCCAATCATTTTTACCGTTTTTTATCTAAGTCCCGTTAGGTACTACTTTTTTACAAAAGCGATTAAGGTGAAAAACCAAAATTTTCCGGTTCCCACAAGCTCGATGCTGTGCGGCCGAACATGAGGAGATCCTGGATTTGCTCCTCGGTCAGGCTTTCATCGAACAGCCAAACTTTGGTGGTGGGTGCAAGTTTTCCCAACAACTCTATAGCTTCAGCTTTGAGCTTCGTTCCCTTTACTGTACGACTGAGGAACATCACTGCTTGGGGCGGGCCAAGCCTCACCTCCATAGCTTGTTTAATAATTTTCACCGCAGCGCTGGCTGATTGTACGTCGATACCACTTGAATGAATTCCAGTCCAACAACACCCAATTTGTAAACTCCAATTCCTTCTCCCGAGCGGCGTTACAGCGTCATCGCCACAAAATTAAAGACTTGATGGCAGGCAAAAACACGCCCCTAATTAACGAATTACTGAGGCAACGCTATAAAAACATTCAAAACATAGAGTCAAGCATTTCGGTAACGTCCTGTTGGTCGCGCCCCCGGTTGTCGTCATATATCATGAGCGTGTTTAAATTCCTGTGCCTGCTGAGTTTCTGAACTTTCCGCACATCCCCGTCTGTTGCGTCCAGTGCCGCTGTGATAGCGCTGTGCCTGATGCGGTGAGGCGACATCTGTTTTTTAATACCAGCTTTTTCGCTGTGGCGGACAACCATCTTGCAGATACCGTCGCCACTAAGTCTGTGCCCGCTGTGAGCGGAGTCAAGTGCTATAAAAAGCGGGCTATCGGGCGAGCAACTTCCCCTTTCCTGCAACCAATCGGCGATCGCCTGCACCGTCGCAGAACCCAAATCGATCGTCTCAGCTTGCGTACCGCGTCCCTTACCAAGAATTCGCAAACTCTTACCGGCAGGATCAAAGTCACAAACACTCAACTGGCTGATTTCGTTGCGACGCAAAGCATTACCCCACAGCAAGCGCAACAAAGCATAATCACGCTTCCCAGCTTTCGTTGCCAGATCGCACGTTCCCAAAATCCGCTCAAAAGTCTTGGTATCAACCCCGGTTGTATCTCGGTAGCCGACAATTTTCTCCCCCTTGATATCCTCCAAACTGTAATGGCACGCGCCGAGCTTGCGACCCATTTCCACCAACGACTTGACAGCCGCCAGCCGCCGATTAACAGTCGCTTCCTTGAGTCCCTTGTCGATCAGCTTAGCTTTGTACTTCAACACCACCGACACCGCTTGACGTTCCTCAAGATGCAAAAACTCCAAAACGTTATCAGGCACGGCGGGCGTCCCCGTCATAGTTACTAAAAAGTCATTGACATCGCGTTCATAGGCGCGGCGGGTATTTTCGGAGCGCTTCTCGGCGAGTAATTGTTTGAGCACGTCAGGATCGGTATCTAGAGTATCGAAATATCTCTCAATTTTGGCATCGAGAGAAGCTTCCAGGCGGGCAATCGACAGTTCTGCTTTCATGATTTTTTGCTATTGATAAGCACAGTTTACGATGGCAGGGAGGTAAAGGTTGCGTCTCAGTCCGGGGGCTGTGGTGTTTAAACGGCTAGGAGTTTTAGTTTCCCAAGTTTTGCCTGCATCTGTCGCTTGATTTTCGGCCTCTTTGACTCGCGCCGGAATCGTTTCGTCGGCTTTCGGATTGAGTCGCGGTGCCAGAACCGCCGCATGGAATTGAAAATAACCGCTCTCGACGAGAGAATCCGTCGCCAGCCAAGCTTCACCACCGGCGGAGTTACGAAGCCACCGATCGCCAGACGCTCGCTCACCAGTAATTTCTAGTTCGCCCGGACGCACGTTGCAGACTGGCACATCAGAAGTGATGCGCTTTACCGAGACTAGCGACAGCATTAGTTTCAAGGCGGAGATCGGCTTAGTAGTTGGTGCGGTAGCGTCGGTGTGGCGATCGGTTCTGGGGCGGTGGTTTTGTTTGTACTAGATGAATACTAGCATTATGTCTAGTAAATTTTGAGTAATAAAGCTAGTTTTTGTGTCTAGTATTGATCGTGAGTCAATGCTAGTATTTATGTCTAGCTTATGTACTAGATACCGCTAGCGAACCCTCCCATCGCTGGGGGCGGGCAACTGTTAGCTAGCGTCCCGGAGATCGGACTCTGTGACGATTGCCTTTAACCTCGCTGCGATTGCTGCTCGCGTCCCTTTTGTGTCGGTTCCCGGAGCCGATGCCAGCTTGCGGATTGATTGGATCGAAAGTTTATTAAGCCGTCCCTCGATGTCCGGCGTTGTTGGCGCGATCGGCCGGCGCCGTAAGCACTCTCCGTAGTTGGTGCGGTAGCATCGGTGTGGCGATCGGTTCTGGGGCGGTCGGAGTTTTTTCGGGCAGTGGTTTTGGTTGTACTAGATAAATACTAGCACTATGCCTAGTAGACATTTAGTAATTAAGCTAGTTTTTGTGTCTAGTATTAATCGTGAGTTTATGCTAGTATTTGTGTCTAGCTTATGTACTAAATACCGCTAGCGATGGGAGGGTTCGCTAGCGGTCGGGCAACTGTTGCTGATAGTCTTGGAGCTCGCTGAGCTTGGCTTGTAGCGCTGCGATTTTGGCATTCGTGGCGTCGATTTTTGAGGCGATTTGAGCGAACTTGTTGGCTAACAGAGTCATTGTTCTTCGTCCTTTGGTTGTGTGTGCTGGTTGTGAAGCGTATGTAGCGAGAGGTTTGTGTCGTTTCCGTTTCGCTATAACAAATACTAGCATAATGTCTAGTATTTGTTATAGCATAGACACTAGACACAAAGCTAGATGAAGATGCTAGATAAATGCTCAATCTGTACTAGCAGAATGTCTAGTACAGATTGAGCATTTAATATCTAGTATTTGTTATAGCATACACACTAGACAAAAGCTCGATTAAGGCACTAGACACAAAGCTAGAGGCGCTAATTTTAAGCTAGCGTGATACTAGACAATTAAATAGCATTAGACTAGACTGTGGCTAGTTTATTACTAGACAAGACTATGACGAGCAAAACTAATAAGCCCGAAACTTCTACGACTAAACGGCTCCAGCTCAATTTGAGACTGGACGGACGGGAAGACTTGCTAGAAGCTATCAAGGCCACCGCCGAAACCAACGGCTTAAGCGTCAATTCTTGGGTTGTGGGGTTGCTGGAGTCAGCGACGGGGATGAAACCTGCTAGTGCAGCGCAGACAGGTGGGGATTTAGAATCAACCATCGCCCCCCTACTAGACAAGTTGCTAGCAGAGAAGTTAGCCAGCTTTGAGGAACGGCTGGGAAAATTGAGTGCCGCTCGCGAGGGCAACGATGAATCGCTCAGGCTTGAATTGCAGGCTGATGTAGGTTGGGTAGAGCAAGAATTGAACGAGGTTCGCGGTAATTGCAGGGTACTCGAAGCCGAACGCGACAAAGCCTGCGCCGATCGCCAGCAAGTCGAGGCCCAACTCTCCAGCCTGCAAGCGCAACTTGCAACATTGGCAGCCGATCGGGAAGAACTCGCCCAACTCAAGAAAGAAGCCAAGGAAGCTGCGGCAGAAGTCCACCGGGAAGGACGATCGATCGAGCTTGAGAAAGTGAGCGGGCAGCAGCAGCTTAGTGATGCCAGAGCCGAGCTAGCTGATGCAAAAGCAACCATTCTCAAGCAGTCTGACAAGATTCGGGAACTAGAGCGGGGATACAATTTCAAGCCCAACCCCGCAGAGTCCGCCTTGAGGTTAGAGGTAAGCAACTTGCAAGCTGAGCTAGAAGCCTACAAACAGCAGCAGCCAGCGGCTGATTTTGACATACCAGAGCCGGCTGAGTTGCTAAATCAGGTAAAAGGATTGCTGGGGAAGAAGTGCGGCTCAACTTTGAGAGATATGCAGGTAGTGGTAGAAATTCTTGGAGGCAATAATGAATAAGCAGCTTGAGCATTTTATAGACCAACAGAAAGCTCTACTTGCTGAGTGTTTACGGGGTAGTGGCCGACTAGATGAAGATTCGCCCGATATCCCTGGAATAAGCGATGCCGACAGTTTGTGCGAACAGTTCTATGACTCGATCGGGCAACCGGTAAACCTCTTGCTCTACCCGCGCCCCAAAGACGGCATCGACTGGGAAGTGCTGGCAAAGGAGCTCAAGGCTTTTGGGAACGAGATTATAGATAAGTGGCACGAGCGCAAGAAAGCCCAAGATAAGCGCGAAGCCTACGAGATGGGGAGGGAGTGATGATGATGAACCAACTTGAACAGAAAACCTTTAAGGAGCTCAAAACGATCGCCCACCAGCTCAACGCCAAACCGACGGGGAGCCTGAAACAGCGCCAGACTTGGGAAGCGGCGATTATCAACCAAGCTCAAAAAATGGAGCTATCGATCGACGCGGTGACAAACCCCATCCTCCGCACCTATTGCCTCGGTGGCCGGGATGGGTGCAGCACTCTCGACGATCGAAGCGGCTCTCGAATTGGTTGAGAGGCACTGCTACCCTAATCTTTTTAAGTCCAGTTCGATCGACTTAATCGAAAACAGTCCCGCGACTCAATTGGCGGCGAAAGTGCTACCGGGGATATTAGGCCCAACAAAAAAACCCGGCACAAGGTCGGGGCGTTTAATGAAGGGTAATTAGTAATTGGTAATTGGCAACGGGTGTTTGCCCCCAATTAACCACAGTGTAGCGGCTTAGGAGTTTGGGCGATCGGTACAATAGGTTTGTCGTTTCAGCAGCGGCGACACATTCCAAAAAAGAAGCCCCCGGAGATTCCCGGAGGCTTCTTTTTTAATCGAGCTAGTGTTCGTTTGTTGTTGTCAAATCACCGATAACACAGTCCGGCTCGGTTCATCTGTGACAAGGTAGCGCTCGGTTGTGTTGTCGATGTTCAGCGAGTGATGTGAGCGTGCTGCCATCTGATCGTCGGTTAGTTTCTGAATCTGCTGTGGTGGCTGCCAGCGAGGCCCCCAGTTCTGCCGAAGTTTGGGAAGGGCGATCGGACTGGGGAAGAGTTCGGCGGCACTAACCCAAACCCCAATACCCGATTCCTGATTGGCGTAGTAAGCATCAAATTGATCCCGCGATACCTTTGCCAGTTTGCCTTGTTTAGATTGCTGCCACAGTCGATCGACAGCTAGCGATTCACGCTTCACAACCTTGACTATTCCTAGTATTTCAGCAACTGGCATCGTGGCATAAATTACAATACTATCGCCCGGTTTTAGAGAGGTTCCAAAGCTACCTTTTCTGAGTTCGATCGTCTTTGGGTTATGGCTGAGGAAAAAGGCAGAAGCCCACACCGGACGGACTGAAATTAGGTAAGTGTTAGGCGAGTTAGTTTCTATCTTCATTGTTCAAATCGTCCTCTAAAATGATGTTGCCCCGTCGCACGAATTCAGCAAAGATTGCATCATAGATTGGGTCAAGGATGAAGTCTGGGATGACCCGCAATAACTTACTGAGCATTGTTGTCGTTCTCTCCTTTGATTAATTTCTCAAGCATCTCTCTTGCATCACTATAGAGATGATGATTGCGTCCCCCAGGCTTCAGTCCCCAGAGTAAAAAAATTGTTCTTTCCTTGCCTAAGTTTTGAGCAATTATTAATTTTGCTAATTGCAATCGCTGGTCATGTTTTTTGAGCGGAAAGTCGTCTGAAAACACGGGTGAGAGGGTTTCCGCCAACACTTTCCCTAGGAAGCTTCCCAAGTTTCCAGAGGCGCTAACTGCCTTTCCATAAGGGTTTCCAGCTTCCTCTGTCCCTGACTGACTGTCTGGCTGTTGGAAGCTTCCCAAGTTTTCAGTATCAGCAGCCGGAACACTCCAAACATCATCAACAGTCGCTTTATTCACCTCAATTTTCGGCATTAGACCCAATACGGGGTTGCCAATAGTCGAGAGGATAACTGGTGTTTGTTCAGCCATTGAAGTAGGGATTAAGAGCTTCAAATCTGCTGCCAATCTGTCCCTGGATTCCTTGCTGGCGATGACTCTTTGATTGTTCAACAACTGTTCGATTACTCCGTAAGAACCTTGCTCCTCATCATTTCTCGTAGTTCTCACCAAACCTTGAGCTATGAGCGCCAAATTGAGACGGATATTCGAGTCGGCAACCCCGCTGGAGGCAAGGTTAAAAGTTTGGGTGCAGATAAAATACCCCACATTGTATTGACCGCCAACAGTCGCGATACTTCCCAACTTGGAAGCCTTGTCTTCCCACAGTTGTGCATTCCTTTTTTGGACTAGGCACTGGTGAGTAGCAAACCAATCTTCGAGGATTAATTTAATTGGGCGATTGCGGTAAGTTTCCTCGGTTGCGGGCTGCGACTTCCTGACCAATAACTTCTCGTAAACGTCATCCAAAAACTTCATTGACTCTTCGGGAAACAGCGGGTCAAATATGGCAATTTGATGTCTCGGAACGCCGGGAAAATCTTCATATTTCTGGGCGATTACATAAATCTCTGCCTCTGGAAAGCGCGTCTTTGTGTCTCTTAACCACTTATGTAGAGTGCGGGTTTTTCCAGTGCGAGTAGGGCCTGCTAGAAAGATTGAGGTATTTATGCCCGCTAACGAATTCAGGACTTTGGCTGCTATTTGTCGAGCTGTCTGAAGGTTGGGATTTGCTTCAATTGCAGGCGCTGTTGAAGCCTCTACTTTGTCACCAGGGTGACTAATGCTGTCGAGTGTTTGTGTTCCCGTCAGCAAAAATGGAGTCTTTTGGTTCCGCAGAAACTCAAGATATTCTCGCTTTTTATCCTCTGGTAAACCAGCAGTTTCTGCCTCGAAAACTGCTTCCTCAGCTTCCATTTGAGCGATACGGATGTCAGCTTCACCCAAAACTTCGCACTGCTTGAGAACCACGGCACAGTCGTTTGCGATAGCTTCCACATCGCCCTCGGCCTGTACTTCTTTAATCCTTATTGCCCGGTAATCTTCCAGCAGTTCAGCACGAGCATTCAGTTGACCTTTTGCCAAGTCCCGCTTCTCTACCAGAATTTCATAGTTTGCGAGTTGGCGTTCGGAGTTTTGCAGGCTTCTGAACCCGACACCTGCCACCCAAAAACTGCAACCAGCAAGCGCCATCCATAGTGCTTTATGTGGGTTGGTTGCGAGGATTTTCTTGTGAACAACTACTAGAGGATTTGCTTTCCACTTCTCCGCATAATACTCGGTCATTATGTAGGGTTTGCCTGCCTTGTCAACGCATTGCAAGGCTTGTTTGTTGCGGATGCAAAGCTGCACTCTGTTGCTTGCAGTTCCCGTTAGCGCGGTTATTCCGCTAGCCACCCCAATCAGAAGCGCTAGACCGACTGCCGACAATTTAGCAGCAACCGGGAGTCTTTCAAAAGTCAGCAGCAGTGCGCGGTTTGACTTAAGTAATTGAGCGTGTTTTTCGGTTAATGGTGTCATTACTTGCTCCCTCCTTTGGCTTTGAACATTAGGCAGAAAACGATAACCACAAGCGCAATTGAAGGCAAGTAATCAAAGCTGTTAGAAGCAGGTTTTTTAACCGTCTGAATTTCTTTGATGCCTATCTCCAAGCGTGGTTCTGCGTCCCCTACTTGCTGCCCTTCAGATAACGGTTCGGCAAGGCTGGCAATCATGCCAAGCGTCACGCCACCGCCAACAATTGCAGTAGCCAAGCGGTGCTTAGATTGCCCGGTAATCTTGGCTAATAGATAAACCTGATAAACCCCTATTGGCACTATCGAACCGCCTACGACTTGCATCAGATGGAATGCAAAAACCACTGCTGAACCGATAGCTACGGGTGCGACGACTTCACACAGATTGGCAGCGTCCCGATACTGGCGCTCGGCGTTAGTTTCCTCCGGCTGCGGTTGGTCAATTGTTGGTGCTGCTGTAACTTGATATTGCTGTTGTTGTTGGTGCTGTTGTTGGTGCTGTCCCCCCACAAAAGAGAGGGGACTTGCCCCGATAAAACCTTCGTGCATAGTCCCCTCACTTTTAACGGTTGTTGAAATTCATTACGTTCGCAAACCAGCCCCCAAACCCTCTAGCTGTACCAGTTGCCGACACGCTGGCGCTGTTGTTGCTGGCAGATCCAATAGTCACTGGCACTTTCTCCTGAATCCCTTTATCCGAGCCGACTGTTGCGCGACTGAGCAGCTTCTGTCGGCGTTCTCGGAGCGATTCTTGGATGGTTTGACGTTTCTCTGCGACCTGACCCCGATTTACGATGGCTTCCATCTTGTTTTCATGTCGCCAAAGCTCGGCCTGTAAATCCCCTGTGAGCTCGGAAGCAATTTCGGCTAAGCCGTGCTGACGCTTGGTTTCAATCTTCAGCATTGCTGCACGGTCTTTGGCATCTAATTGCTCCATCTCCGAGCCGAATTCCGCATTGAGCTTGCGGATTTTAGCGATGGCATTCCCGACTTTGGAGCCGAATTTCTTCCGAATTTCCGTCCAAGTAACTTGTCCATCAGCGATTTTTCCCAGCGCCTCCAGATAGGTCGTAGCGTTGTCCAAAAACGGTTCCAGAACTAGAGCGAGTTGTTCGGCGTTGGAAGCT
>NZ_JAUBTF010000075.1:0-30516 GCF_036702355.1 Microcoleus sp. D3_18_C4 | reverse complement strand
AATTTAACAGGCTTCTCAATTCACCTATCATTTCCAGTTTGTTTTGTCAACTCCTGATACTGAACCGACGCCCTAGGAAGGTTTTATATTGCTTTTTATTCAAACTTTCTAGGGTCGCACCTGACTCGATTAGCTGTTCAATATGAGCGAGATTTCTTTTGATGTATTGGAGTTATTTCTTAAGGCTTCGTCTTATTTTATTGCGGGTTAATCGTCTTTTTTTCGCTACTGCTAAGTAGTTTTTTTTGGCAATATTACGGTAGGTTCTTGTTTTTTTATTGGTTTGATATTTGAGTTATTTATACAGGATACCTATAATTTTGTCGGTATGAAATCTGGTTCCGTTTAATAGTCCTAAGTCGGTAGGATAACTAATGTCGGCTGGGGCCGAGGGAGCATCTATAGCATTTCTTAGAAAGATGAGGTATAATATAACTGACTTAAACGGAGTGAAAAATATAGAACTTCAAAATGTTATACAGTTCTAATTAAATGGGGCGCTCTTCGAGCAGTAGTCGCTCGACCCGCAGTCACTAGAATGACAACTATCTCAAATTTTAGCAAGGATCACGCATTAGTAAAAATGAAAAGTTATTCTCTTGATTTTAGACAAAAAATTATGGATGTGTACCATAATGAACCGCTGTCACAAAGAGCAATAGCTAAGCGTTTTTGTGGAGCCTCAGAGTTTTGTCCAAAAATGGGTTAAACAGTATCGTGACACCCAAAACATTGCTCCTCGCACTGAGCGATGTGGAGTCAAATTAAAACTGAATGCAGAACAACTGCTAATTGTAGCGGAATTGATTGAAGCAAACAATGATGCAACTCTCGAAGAACTCCGTTATTTACTGTACCAAAAAATTGGTTTTACCATCAGCGTAGCAACGATGGGAAGAATGGCAAAACTCTTAAACATGACTTTGAAAAAAAACTCTTTTCCCGTCAGACAAAGGCACTGACAGGGTTCAGAACCTGCGATACGAGTTCTGGCAAAAAATTAGAGAAGTTTGTTTGAACGACTTAATATTCATTGATGAATGTGGAGTAAACTGGGCAATGGTTAGGTTATATGCTCGATCTCTAAAAGGTTCAAGAGCTCTCGTGATCACAACCGAATAAACGCGGAAGAAATGTCTCAATAATTGGAGCTATATCGGTCAAAGAAGTCCTAACATGAGTTAATTTAATAGGTACAACTGATGGAATTACATTTGAGGCTTTTATTATCAGAAAATTAGTGCCAAAGTTATGGAAAGGTGCTTGTGTAGTGCTGGATAATTGTACTATTCATACCGGAGAAGAAGTAGAAAAAGCCATTAAAGAGAAAGAGGCAAAATTAATATACCTGTCGCCCTATTCGCCCGATTTCTCACAAGCGTGAAAATTTATGGTCAAAACTTAAAAATATTCTCCGTTCTATCAAGACGCCTAATTATCAAGAGTTAGCAAAAGCCCGGACGGGGTGACAACAAGAGTCAAAACCACGATAGAATCAAGGACATAGCCTTCAAAGCCCTTGGCAAAAATGGCAGCTTGTAACACAACCTTCAATTCCGGGATGCCGTTCACAAGGCAGCAAAAACTCTGCTAAACCAAGGGTGGGGGTTTTTCGTTTGGGAATACAATCTGTTATGCGGATAAAAGGACTTGAACCTTCACTCCTCTCGGAACCAGAACCTAAATCTGGCGCGTCTGCCAATTCCGCCATATCCGCATTTTGACATTTTAATACTATAGCACACAACAGAGCGATCGGTCAATCGATTTTAGATTTTAGATTTTAGATTTTAGATAAAACACAGCGACCCACTGATAAATCCGCAGGCGGATGACCAAATTGCTCGATCGCCCAACATCGAGAAACCCGGTCATTTTGGCACACCGGGTTCAATCATGAGTTATCGCCACAGCAATTTTCCGTATGTTTTACTCCTCGCTTACTTTTGACCCAGCGCCTTCCAGGTTGTTTCGTCAACCATGCCGTCAACCGTCAAACCCTTAAATTTCTGAAAGTTCTTGACAGCCGTAGCAGTGCGAGCGCCAAAAATGCCGTCGATAGGGCCCGGATCGTAACCCTGCATTTCCAAACGCACCTGTAGCGTCTTCACCTTGGAACCGACAGCGCCTTTATTTAGAAGAGCTGGAGGATTGCCGGCAACAGCAGCATTGCTCAGAATTGGAGCATTGTTCTGCACAGTTTCAGGAGCAGGCGCCGGATCGGCTGCTAAAGCTGTCCAAGTTTCTTTGTCCACAATGCCGTCTGAGTTCAAACCCTTAGACTGCTGAAAGGCACGAACCGCCGATGTAGTGCGAGAGCCATAGGAACCGTCGATCGTCCCCACCTTGAAACTGTGCACCTGCAACCGTTGCTGTATGGCGGCAACTTCTGGCCCGTCAGCTCCCGCCGAGATAGTTTTTTCCTTTCTGACTGGCGCCTGCTCGCCCGCGTAAAAAGGCTTGTTAAACATATCTGCTTCGGACTTTCCATCGGGCGATGCTGACGCACCCGGATCGGCGGGAGCCGTAAAGTCTCTGCGGTACTGTTCCTGCACCAAGGGCTCGGAGTCAAAAGCAGCAATTGCCTTTCGGGTTAAGCCGGGAGCGAGCAGAGCGATCAAGCTGAAAATCGTAACAGTAGTCACACGCATAAATTTCATCCTGTTAGTAAGGTTTGACAAGGTTTCCCTGTTTTCAAGTTTCTAAATCTAATTGTATTACCCGGACAGCTTTCTGAGACATATAGCAAAAGCAAGAAGGAAGAATGCCCTTCTACTTCGCTATCGGGTAAGAAGAAGTCCGAGGGAAGGGGTAATAGACCGCATTGGTTTGAGCCATTAAGAAAGTTCTAAGCGTCTGCCGCGGTTGCTATATCTGCCCCGGTCTCTAGAATTTCAGCACTCGGGACACCAGCACTCACAACTTACCTGCTAGAAGTAGGGGCCGGTTCGCACTATTCCTAATAAACCCGCTTGATTCCGAGATGTTTCGTTACCAAAGCTCATATTTTCGTATAAACCACGTCTTTTAGCCTCAGTCTTATGGTACAAAACCTGCCGTCATTCACAAATCTTTACAGGCGAATTTTCTACAAAGTTGATCTATGAAAAGCGAAGTTTTTTGCTTCAATCTCCCCGTAATATCAATTTCGGTTGTATGGGAATTATTAAACCCCTCTTGACGCAGAGGATACAGAGAAAGGGAAGAGAGAGATGAATAATTGCGATACCAACGGATTGGATATAAAAAGCAAAACTCGCGACTTATCGATTTGCGTGTTCTGCCAATAAAGCCTTTGCTCTTGGCTTGTAAATGAGATAAAACAGCGATTCTATGTAGCGGAGCATATCTTCGCGGTTTTCCTTGGACGAGTAGTTCCAGAAACCGTAACTCCGCGCCAGCGTCAGCAGCTTGGTAGTGTGAATTTTCCAGGTATACGTGCTATAAACTCGGTCAATGCCTCGCGTTGAAATTTCATACCAATAGTTGGGACTGTGTTCGCATTTCGATAAAAAAGCTAGAATTTTTTGGGCAGTCTCCTGGTGGTTGGTCGGGTTGATATAAAACCCATTTACGCCATCTTGAATAATTTCCAGCGGGCCACCAAACTGTGTCCCGAAAGTAGGAATACCGGTAATCATTGCTTCGAGAATTGTCAAGCCAAAAGCTTCAAATAAGGCTGGCTGAACAAATATACCTTGGGTGTCGGCGATTACCCGGTAGATTTCGCCGGACAGGCTTTTGGAAAGCCTCACTCCCAACCAGCGAATTTTACCGTGAAGGTTGTATTGGTCGATAATTGCGTAGAGCTTTTTAATTTCTTCTGCTTCTTCGTAATCGTCGGTTTCTTCGACGCGAAGCTTGCCAGCTACTAGAATTAAGTTGCATTTTTCTTGTAATTCCTGGCTTGTTCCGAACAATTCTGCTAAGCCTGTCATGTTTTTAATGCGATCGAGCCGGGCCATCGAAAATAAAGGGCGCTTGTGCGGATCGTCGAGTTTTCCAAAGACTTGTTCCGGGTCTTCTAGAGTAAATAATAATTCGTTGAGCCGATCGCGATCGCCTTGCACCCGGTCTTCTATCCGCGTGTAGGGAAAGTACACACTTTCGTTAACTCCCGGCGGCACGACGTTGAATTTAGGGCTCAACAGTTCAATCCCGTTCACAACGTGGTACAAATCCGGCATGGTAAAACACTTGTAAGATTCGTACTGACCGACACTATCGGGTTGGCCCACAATCTCTTGATAGGTGCTGCTGACAATACAATTAGCTGCATTCATGGCAATTATATCGGCCGTAAATTGCAGCGAAAAATGGTACTTTTCCTCTGATTCTTGCCAGTAAAGATTGCTGAGCAAATATTTAGATTTTTCCAGCGCATGGGCAATATTGCACTGAGTAACTTTCAGTTTTCGAGATAGCAAAAACGCTACCAAGTTGCCGTCTGAATAGTTGCCGAGAATTAAATCTGGCTTACCCTGAAACTCAGCCCACAGTTCTTTTTCTGCATCGATCGCGTAAGTTTCCAAATAAGGCCAAATCTCGAACCTCGAAATCCAATTTTGAGTCAGTTTGGGATTGAACTCCCGGAAGGGAACCCGCAAAATCCAAGCATTTTCTGTGCCGTGAACTTTTTCTAAACGTTTGTTGCAGCGCGTGCCGTCGCTGTTAGGAATTAACCGGGTGAGAATAATTACTTTAGGTTTGACGCCTAAACTATCGAGGCCGGCAAGATGAATATCTTCTTGCAGTTGTTTCTCTAAACTCTTGGCTTGATCGAGGACATAAACTACCTGACCTCCCGTATCCGGTCGCCCCAAAACTCCTTCTTGGCCGAACCAGCCGTGAGGAGAAACTAGGACGATGTTGAAAATCATCGGGATGCGAGAAATAAATGCTTCTAGGGTTTGCGGATCGGGGGCATCAATTAATTCGTCAAGAAGTCCTAGGGTTTCATGCACGCGGGCGGCGGTATTTCCCCAACCTGCCTCGAAACCCATCATTTGCAAAACCCGTCGAAATCTCTCGTAGGATTCTTCTTCAGAAAGTTCGCTAACAAAGGTGAGGGCTTTTTTGACTTGTTTTGAAAGTTGTTCTTGGGATTTTATGTGATCGTTAATTAGTAATTGTACGCCGTTGTAGCGGTGAATCCGCAAGAAATTAAATAGAGTTTCCTGCCACTGTCTGGCGTCTTGAAATAGTTTGCTGGACAGGTATCGGTTGAGGAATTGCACTCCTTTGCCGATGTTTTTGGGGTCGCGAATTGTGGGGGAATAATCGTAAAAAGGCCCGAAATCTAGTTCGAGAATGTCGCCTTCGTGGGGGTGAAAGTGGTTGACGAACCGATCGCGCACATCGAGCAAGTCTTGCACTGTCATCTGCTCAACAGTCAAGTCGTCTGCAACTCGCACTATTTCCATTGTAGCAATTTTTGGTCGCAGCAGGACGCAAAGGCTGCCATCTTCGAGGATAATTTCCTGAAGGTAGTAAATTAATTTGCTTAAATGAGAAGATTGATGGAACTCTTCAGGCTTTTCGTATTTGGTGCAGTAGGCGGCAAAAGCGTTAACTATGTCGTTTCGCAGTAAATATTTGTTTCCCAAAGCGTGCAAATCGCTCACAAACTGACGCAAGTCGGTTTTTTCGTCGCTGGCGATAACAGCCTGAAAGAGTTCCGACATACATACTCCCTTATTTAGAATTTTTGATTTTCATTGTAAAACTGGGCGATACTTTGTGAGTATCGCCCTTTATTTTTAGGGGGCTACTTTTTTTAATGCCATTTTAAAATCTGCAAAGTGAAGTTGCTATCCCTCAAATGACATAAAATTCCCCGTATTTGTGGCGAATGTAGCGGATAAAGGGATCGATAGTTAAAGGTGAACCTGTAACGCGATCGATCAATTCGACAGCGGTGTATTTGCGGCCGTGCTGGTAGATGTTTTGTTTTAGCCAGTTGTGGAGTACGGTAAAATTGCCCCGTTCTATTTCTACCGGAATTTCAGGATTGATTTTTACTGCTGTTTCGTAGAATTGGGCGCTCATCAAGTTGCCGAGGGTGTAACCTTGGAACATTCCGCCGATCGTACCAACATACCAGTGAACATCTTGCATCGCGCCTTCGCTATCGGTGGCGGGGACAACGCCGAGGTCGGTTTTATAGCGTTCGTTCCAGGCTTCGGGGAGGTCTCGCACTGCTAGTTTTCCCTCTACCATTGCCAATTCTAGGTCAAAGCGGATGGCGACGTGGAGGTTGTAGGTTACTTCGTCGGCGTCGGTGCGGATGAGCGATCGTGAGACTTTGTTAATTGCCCGGTAAAATGCGTCAGTGGATACGTGTCCCAACTGTCGCAAAAATACGCCTTGGAGTTGCGGATAGAAACATTCCCAAAAACCGCGGCTGCGCCCCACCAAATTTTCCCAAAGTCGCGATTGACTTTCGTGGACGCCGGAGGAAATGCCGCCTGCCAGAAGCGTGCCTTCAAATTCCGGGGAATTTCCGAGTTCGTAGAGGGCGTGCCCGGCTTCGTGGATGCTGCTGAAGAGTGCTTGATCCAAGTGGTCTTCATAGACGCGGGTGGTAATTCGTACGTCGTCTATGGAGAAGTTGGTCATGAACGGGTGCAGGGTGGTGTCTTGCCGTCCCCGTTGGAAGTCGTACCCCATGCGTTCTACGACTTTACGGGTGAATTCTAGTTGCTGGGATTCTGGGAAGTCTTGGTGCAAGCAGGAGTCGTCGGCGGGAGGTTGCGAGGTGATGGCTTCGACTATCGGCACTAATTCTTCACGCAGTTTGGCGAAAAGCGGGCGCAGCAGAGATACTTTCATGCCGTAGTCGCTACGATCGATCAAAGGATCGGCAATGTGTTCGTAGCCGGGGAAAAAGTCGGCGTATTGCCTGCTTAATTCTAGGGTTTTTTCTAGATACGGCTCGACCGCTGCGAAATTGTTGGCTGCCCTGGCTGCGGCCCAAGCTTCGTAGCTGTCGGCTTGGTGGCGGCAGAGTGCGGACATGAAGGTTGCGGGGACTCTGGATGCGCGATCGTAGTCTCTGCGGGCTATGCGGATCAGGCTGGCTGCGGTGGAGTCGTAGGGGAGGGTTTGTTCGTAGAAACGCAAGTCTTCTAGGAGTTCACCTATTTTGGGGTCGGTAAATTTTTCGTGGGATATTTGTTTGAGAGTAGCCAACTGGCGGCCTCTGGCATTTGCACCTTTGGCGGGCATATAAGTTGATTGATCCCAATGCAGCAGCGACGAGGCTGATTCGATATCGTTAACTTCTCTGAGGTGGGCTGCCAGTTGAGCGAATTTTGCTTGAGTTTTGTCTAGGGTTTGCATGATTGGGGGTTTATGGTGCTGTTTTGCCTACAAAGGTTGCAGTGCGGCATCCGTCTCCATCAATCATTGCTACCCTGAAATCAAGCTAAAAACCGCACTTCTTCCCGTATTGTACGCAATTTAGAGTCATTTTTGCACAATTTCCGGTATTTATGCGGATTGAGTTCGATCGCCTTGGACAAGTTTTCGATCGCCAGCCGGATGCTTGTAGCTACAAGTTCGGGGCTGTTTGTGAGTTCGCCTGTTTGTTTTTCCAGGGCGTACACGCAAGCTTTTTGATAGTACAGGTTGGGATCGTCGGGTGTGAGTGCGATGATTTTATCGTAGGAGGCGATCGCTTCGGTAAATCGTTGAATTTTTTTGAGGGCGACGGCGCGGTTGTACCAGGCTTCGGTGTTGTCTGGCTGCAACTCTAGGGTTTTGTCCCAAGAGGCTATTGCTTCTTCCAAGCGTTGTAAGTTTGCGAAGGCTAAGCCGCGGTTATAAAAGGTTTCGCTGTCGTTTGGGTTGAGTGCGAGGGCTTTGTCCCAGGATGCGATCGCTGATTCAAATTGTCCCATTTGGGCGATCGCCTTGCCGCGTTTGTTCCAGGCTTCGGCGGAATTCGGCCGCAGTTGCAGGGTTTTGTCGTAGGAGGCGACGGCTTCCGGGTAGAGTTTTTCATCGGCTAGGGCTAAACCGCGGTTGTACCAAGCTTGATGCAAATTTGGTTTGAGTTCGATCGCTTTGTCGTAGGAGGCGATCGCGGCTGTATTTTCGTCGGATTTTCTCAGGGCAAATGCTTTGTTGTACCAAGCTTCGCAGTAGTCTGGTTTGATTGCTATAGCTTTCTCGTAGGATGCGATCGCTTCTGATAATTTCTCTAAGCTGACGAGGGTGTTGCCGCGGTTCGTCCAAGCTTCGGGGTAGCTGGGGTTGAGTTCGATCGCCTTTTCGTAGGATGCGATCGCTTCTGAGAGTCTATTGAGCTTCCGCAAAACGTTGGCGCGGTTATACCACGCTTCGGGATTGTTTGGTTTGATTTGTAGGGATTTGTTGTAGGCTGCGATCGCTTCTTCTAGCTGGCCCATTTTTTTGAGGGCTACGCCTTGGTTGTACCAGGCTTCATAAAATTTTGGTTCAAGTTCGATCGCTTCTTCCCAAGATTCGATCGCTGCTTGGAATCGTCCCATTGCTTCTAGGGCGTTGCCGCGATCGTAAAATGTTTGAGCCTTTTGGGTGTTGACTGCTATGGATTTTTCCCCTGAGTCGATCGGCTTTTCTATGCTGGCTAATTTTTGCAAGGGGTTTCACCTCTTTATTTTCTGTCTAATTGATTCTTTTCTTTTTTATATGCGATCTTTTTCGCCTGTGAGTGCTTTCGATCGATATTATTTGGTTATTTAGGGCAATTTTACAGGAATTTGGGGACTTTTTCAATTTTTTTCATTATAATTCTAGAGCTTGGATTTGTAGGTATTGTAAAACTTCATTGAGTTTATAACAATACTTCGGACAGTTTTTTAATGGCCCTGTAAGCCGAGGGCGAGGAAGCCCTGCCATTTTTTACGCATTTTCTGAAACTTAGCGCTGAACTTAAACCTTGAAAAAATAGTCCAGCATATAGCCAGCAATGGTTTCGGACACTCAACTATATCTAAAACTGTCCGAAGTATTGTATAAGCAATTATAAACAATAATGGTATTCTATTGTTGTGAGTGTTGAACAAGGAATACGCATAGCCCAAAAAACGCAAGTCTCAAATGCAACTAACAGAGAGGCACATCATTAAATCAACGTCACACCGTTTCGCCCAAATAGACGAACTAGCTTTCAAGTCCAAAAACCTCTACAATGCCGCCAATTACGTCATTCGTCAAAGCTTTATTTATGGATGGGGTTATGTCAGTTATAACGAAATGAACCGATTGATGAAGTCTCATGAAGCATACAAGGCTTTGCCTGCTAAAGTAAGTCAGCAAATCTTGATGGTGCTAGACAAGAATTGGAAAGCGTTTTTTGAAGCCGTTAAAGCTTACAAAGCTGACTCTTCAAGATTCACGGGTAGCCCAAAATTGCCAAAGTACAAAGATAAGACTAAAGGGCGAAACATTCTCGTCTACACGATTCAAGCAATTAGCAGTAAACAGTTGAAGAAAGGAATCATTCAACTTTCGGGTACTGAACTTTTAATCAAAACCAAAGTCGCTCCCGATAAGATTTGCCAAGTTAGGCTGGTTCCGAAATGTGATTCCTATGTAATTGAGGTAATTTATGATGAACCGGAGTCCACCCTTGGCAACGCTAATTCTGTAGCTAGTATTGATTTAGGACTGGATAATTTAGTGGCGTTAACTTCAAATCAACCGGGATTTATCCCTTTGTTGATTAACGGGCGACCATTGAAATCGATCAACCAGTTCTACAACAAGCGGAAAGCACGATTGCAATCCCAGTTAAAAGGAAGTCGAAAAACTTCGCCTCGCATTCAGCGCTTAACCCGCTGTCGCCACCAAAAAGTTGATAATTATTTGCATCATGCTAGCCGTCTAATTATTAACCTTTTGCTCACCAAGCAGATTGGGACGCTAGTAATTGGCAAGAACGCGCAGTGGAAAACAGAAATTGATCTAGGGAAGCAAACCAACCAAAACTTTGTTAGTATTCCTCACTCTCGATTAATTGAAATGTTGGAGTACAAAGCTCGGTTGGCGGGAATCAATGTAATTGTGCAGGAAGAATCCTACACATCTCGCTCCAGTTTTTTAGGTTTAGACCCAATTCCTGTTTATGGAAAAACCGAAAAAGAGCCTGTGTTTACTGGTAAGCGAATTAAGCGGGGTTTGTACAAAACATCGGTTGGTCAGCTAATTAATTCCGATGTGAATGCAGCGTACAATATCCTCAGAAAAGCAATCCCAAATGCCTTCAGCGATGGGATAGGGAGCTGCGTAGTTCAGCCGAGGCGGGTTAATCCGCTCAAAGTAAAAGTGAAGGGGGAGGGACTTGAAGCCTCCCATGCCTATAAATGACTATACTTTTACCAGCTATAGATTAATACTATTTTTTTATATGACTGCGTAGAAAAGAGGAAAGGGCGATCGGGCTGACAGGATTACCTTAAAACCACAAACAACCGCGATCGCCAGAAACCCGATTTCTCAAACAAACCAGGTTTCTTAGCATTTATTCGTTAAATGCTATCTGGATCGATGTTCAATTCGCGCAGTTTAGCAGCTAAACGTTGAGCTCTTTGGTCTGCTTGTTGGGCCCTTTGAGATTCTTGTTGTAGGCGCTGACGATCTAATAACCTCTCTTCTTCTAATTCCGCATAGGAAAGAAACTTTTCTCCATTAGGCCGATAAATTTCTAACCCATCTTCTCCCAACTCAAATCGCACACCTAATCTCGGACTAATCCATCCCTCCATCGGCTCAATAACTTCTAAATTGCCCTCAAATGTTTGCCAACCTTCCAACTCATTTCTTTGTGGATCGTAAAGGTAATACTCCTCAACTCCATGACGCTGGTAAAATGAAAGTTTTTTATTCATTTTAGTGTTGCTGTCGTTATGGGAGCGAATCTCAAAGACGACTTGAGGGCCAATATTATCCTCTCGATATTGTATGTAGGAAAGGCGATCGCCCTTTGGCCTGCCAAATATCACCATTGTATCAGGTGCTTGAGAAATCTCAGGTCTGCCCTCAACGGGATACCACAGTAAATCGGCGGCTACAAAAACGTTTGGGTCATCTTTAAACAGCGATTCGCAACCTTCTTTGATTTTGACAATTAATTCATATTGAATTGTGCTTTCTGCCATTGGTTGACCGTCGCTGGAAGGATAAATGATTTCTTCGGTTGTGACTTGCATAGTGTTTGTCTCCGAGAAGTATCTAATTCAGGACTTACGCATGAGTGGCCAGAAACCGGGTTTTTTACGAAAAGACGCCTTACAGCTCGCAGATTCGGCAAAAACCCGGTTTCTTTCGTCTGAGCCTGTAAGTCGTTTAAGTTTAATTGTACTATTTTTGAAAGTGCTTGTAAGCTTTATATAATCCAGATTTAGCCAGGAAATCTGGACTCTGTTTATCTATCTTTGAATCAGGGCTTGAAACCGAGTATGCGATCAAATGCTGTCAAAAGCCGAGTCCGTTTTTGCCATTTCTCGGTATTTCTCAGGATTCAGATTGATGGCTTGCTGCAAATTATGAATCGCTGGCTCAATTTGGTTTTTCGGTACTTACCGCTGCTCAAATGTTAATGGAATGTGCAGAAAAAGTGTGAAAAAATCAATTATGAAATGGCTAAATCATGCAGAAGTATTTTTGAGATTTGCATCATAATTAAAAAATCATTTTGAGGGGATTTGCAACTACTTACGGAATTGCACAACAAGTGGAGTTATGTCAGGAATCAACAATCGAATTAAGTTGATAATGCAGCAAGGATATGGCTTGTCTAATTTTAATAACTTTAAAATTCCCGTATTAGCTTGCTTCTCTCATTAGATAAACTTATAACCATAAGTTCAGGAGAGCCGAGAGTTCAATTGGAGGATGCCATAAGGGAGGACGCATAAGGTTTCTTTCTTCTTCCTGATTGTGAGAATTTAACAGGCTTCTCAATTCACATATCATTTCCAGTCTGTTTTGTCAAGACCGCCTACTGAACCGATGCTCTAGCTCTAGCTGGCGATTCCCCTGGATGCCCGTTATCACCAATCTGTGGAAGATGCTCCGGCGGAGCGTGTCTACGACTGGAAAGAAAAAGCGGGCTATTATAGCGGATTTGGCATGAAGTGCTCCCCTGGGAAAAGTCATGACAAGTTGTGAAGAAATTTATGTGATTTCTCACTTCATGACTTGTCACATCATAAGATAGGTTTAGAAGGCTAAAAGTTTGTAGCAAAGAAAGTTAAGCAATACAAATGTTGCAAAAGTAGCAAGCCTCTAAGGAGCTTAAATTTTAATTAGGGATTATTACAAAAGGTTGAAGTTGCTGTAATTGAGGGTTAATTAATATGCCTTACCCACCTCTTCAAGACCAACCCCGTTCGACCGTTGCTGGCGTTGCATCCCCTGCGAAATCTCCTTCTGCCAAGAGTCATGCCAGTGGCGATCGCCGCTTTAAAGCATTGGATATGACCATGAAGCGGAATCAGTACAAACCAGATGCCTTAATTGAAGTGCTGCATAAGGCACAGGAAGCCTTTGGCTATCTGGAAGAAGATGTCCTGATCTACATTGCCAGAGGGCTAAAACTGCCATTGAGTCGAGTATACGGAGTTGCAACGTTCTATCACCTGTTTTCTCTCAAACCCAGTGGTGCTCACACCTGCGTCGTTTGCTTGGGAACAGCGTGCTACGTCAAAGGTAGCAATAAAGTAATGGAAACATTGGAAAAAGAACTGGGGATCGAAAGGGGCAAGACAACTCCAGATGGCAACGTTTCACTAATAGCAGCTCGCTGTTTGGGAGCATGTGGTATTGCTCCAGCCGTTGTTTTCGATGGCACTGTGGCAGGTAAACAGGAGCCGGAAACCGTACTGGCTCGTATTCGCACCTGGGAAGCCTGACCTAAAGCCCCCATATCCTAGCCTCTTGGAATTGAAAGAATAACCTAACCCAGATAAGCCGTAACGGAGAGGAGATAGGTTCAGTATGAATTTAACAGAATTATTGGAAATTGCTGAGCAGGAGCGCTCGCACCAAAAGAGCATTCGTATCAACTGCTGTACATCGACGGGATGCCGTGCTGCCAATTCTTTGGGTGTGCAAGCCAATCTGCAAACCGCAGTGAAAGAGCACGGATTGAGCGATCGCGTTGAAGTCATTGGTGTAGGTTGCATGGGGTTCTGCGGACGAGGCCCCCTAGTAGAAATTGAACCCAATAACACGCTCTACGAAGAAGTTAAGCCCGAAGAAGCCGCCAGCATCATTGATGCTCTCAATGGCGGGACAGCCAAACCCATCCAAGGCGATACCCAGCATCCTTTTTTTGCTCGACAAATGCGGATTGTGCGGGAACATAGCGGCAAAATCGATCCAGAACGGATTGAGGAATATATAGCCGTTGGTGGTTATCAATCCTTGTATAAAGCCATCTATGACATGACCCCTGCCCAAGTTGTAGAGGAAATCAGTAAGAGTGGCTTGCGGGGACGGGGTGGCGGTGGCTATCCCACAGGGCTCAAGTGGGCAACGGTGGCCAAAGTATCGGGAGATCAGAAATACGTCATCTGCAATGGTGACGAAGGCGACCCCGGTGCATTCATGGATCGCAGCGTTTTGGAGAGCGATCCCCATTTAGTCTTAGAAGGCATGGCGATCGCCGGTTATGCCGTTGGCGCCAATCATGGATATCTCTACGTTCGAGCGGAATATCCCCTAGCCATTGAACGCCTGCAAAAGGCAATTCAACAAGCCAAGAAGTACAATCTCCTCGGCACACAAATTTTTGACTCTCCCTTCGATTTCAAAGTTGATATTCGGATTGGTGCCGGAGCATTTGTCTGCGGTGAAGAAACAGCTTTAATCCAATCGATCGAGGGCGGACGAGGTAGCCCACGTCCTCGCCCCCCTTACCCAGCTCAAAAAGGCTTGTGGGGATGTCCAACCTTGATCAATAACGTGGAAAGCTTTGCCAATATTTCTCCCATCATTCGTCAGGGATCGGCTTGGTATGCCAGTATCGGCACTGAAAAAAGTAAAGGAACCAAGATTTTTGCCCTGACTGGGAAGATTCGTAACAACGGATTGATTGAAGTCCCGATGGGAATCACTCTGCGAGAAATTGTGGAAGAAATGGGAGGCGGGATTCCCGATGGAGTAGTAAAGACGGTACAAACAGGCGGCCCCTCCGGTGGTTGTATTCCTGCCTCGTTACTGGATACCCCAGTTGACTATGATTCGCTCATGGCTGTCGGTTCCATGATGGGATCGGGCGGGATGGTTGTGATGGATCAAGACACCAGCATGGTGGAAGTTGCTCGGTTTTACATGGAATTCTGCCGGGATGAATCTTGTGGTAAATGCATTCCTTGCCGTGCGGGAACGGTTCAGCTTTATGAGCTGTTGAATAAGATCGCGAACCGCCAGGCGACGCAGAAAGACTTGGATCAGCTAGAAGCCCTCTGCTACATGGTTAAGGAAATGAGCCTGTGTGGGTTGGGTCAAACGGCTCCAAATCCTGTACTCAGCACGTTGAAATACTTCAAACAAGAGTATTTGGATTTGCTGCAATCTCCAGTCGAACACAACGGCAAAGTCACCGTTTCGCAATCTTCGTGAGGTGTGTATGTCTGTCAAAACGCTCAAAATTGATGGGATTGATGTGGCGATCGAAGAGGGCGCAAGCATCCTGCAAGCGGCAAGAGAGGCTGGAGTTGCCCTTCCTACACTATGTCACCTTGATGGTGTCACAGATATCGGAGCTTGCCGTCTGTGCATGGTAGAAATTGCAGGAACACCGAAGCTGTTGCCTGCGTGCGTCACTCAGGTAGCTGAGGGGATGGAAGTTTCTACCAACACCCCCAAGCTGCAAGACTACCGTCGCATGGTGGTTGAGTTGCTATTTGCCGAGGGCAATCATGTCTGCTCCTTTTGTGTAGCGAATGGTAATTGCGAGTTGCAGGATGTTGCCATTGAAGTGGGAATGGATCATTCTCGCTTCTCGTATCGTTTCCCCGATCGCAAAGTCGATAATTCCCATCCGCTATTTAGTATCGACCACAATCGTTGCATCCTCTGTACTCGTTGCGTGCGCGTCTGCGATGAGATTGAGGGAGCCCATGTGTGGGATGTCGCACAACGGGGCGAGAATTGTTACATCGTATCTGGATTGAATCAACCTTGGGGCGCAGTGGATGCCTGTACCTCCTGCGGGAAGTGTGTCGATGCCTGTCCCACTGGATCGATTTTCCGTAAAGGCGAAACAACTGGCGAGAAAGAACGCGATCGCAACAAGCTGGAATTTTTGGTGAGGGCACGGGAGAACAAAGAATGGACAAGATAAGATTTGCAACTGTTTGGTTAGCAGGCTGTTCCGGGTGCCATATGTCGTTTTTGGATTTAGACGAGTGGTTGATTGAACTCGCTCAGCAGGTGGATGTGGTATACAGTCCCGTTGGCTCGGATATCAAGGACTATCCCGAAAATGTCGATGTTTGTCTGGTTGAGGGAGGCGTTGCCAACGAAGACAACTTGGAACTCATCCACCAAGTCCGACAACGCACCAAAATCCTAATTTCCTTTGGGGATTGTGCCGTCACGGCAAACATTCCTGGTATGCGAAATATGTTGGGGGGCACTGAATCCGTCCTCAAACGCGCTTATATCGAATTGGCAGATACGGGGCGGCAACTGCCTCACGAGCCAGGAATTGTACCGGAATTGCTCGATCGCGTCTTGCCCGTGCATCAGGTTGTTCCAGTTGATATCTATATGCCAGGATGTCCGCCATCGGCTGAGCGCATTCGAGCAACCCTTGAACCTCTGCTCAAATGGGAAAAACCCCGCATGGAAGGGCGAGACATGATTAAGTTTGGGTAATGGTTGATGGTTAGGTGCAAATGAAAACGGACTACTGACAGCCCACTAGAAGAGAGAGGTGCTATGAAGACTGTTGTCATCGATCCTGTTACACGCATTGAGGGACACGCTAAAATCTCAATTTTTCTGGATGAGGCGGGTGAAGTCTCAGATGCTCGGTTTCATGTCGTGGAATATCGGGGATTTGAAAAGTTTTGTGAAGGCAGACCTTTCACAGACATGGCAGGCATTACTGCTCGGATTTGCGGCATTTGTCCGGTGAGTCACTTGCTAGCATCCTCGAAGACTGGGGACAAAATTCTGGCAGTTAAAATTCCGATTGCTGCAGAGAAACTGCGACGATTGATGAACCTGGCACAGATTACTCAATCTCATGCCCTTTCATTCTTTCATCTCAGTAGTCCCGATTTCTTGTTGGGCTGGGATAGCGATCCCGCCAAACGGAATGTGTTTGGTTTGATTGAAGCCAATCCCGATCTGGCAAGAGCTGGAATCCGGCTACGGCAATTTGGACAAAATATCATCGAACTCTTGGGCGCACGCAAGATTCACTCGGCTTGGACGGTGCCGGGAGGGGTGCGATCGCCTCTTTCGGAAGAAAGCAGACAGTGGATTTGCGATCGCTTGCCCGAATCATTGGCAACTATCAATCTGGCTTTGGGGCTATTCAAAGGCATGATTGATGGTCAACTCAAAGATGAAGTGAACATCTTTGGTGAATTCCCTTCGTTATTCATGGGACTTGTTGACAAGGATGGTGAATGGGAACACTACGGTGGGCATCTCCGCTTTACTGATAGTCAAGGCAATATTATTGCTGACAACCTGAGCGAAGATAACTATCAGGAATTCTTAGGCGAAGCCGTTGAGAAATGGTCGTACCTGAAATTCCCGTACTACCAGCCATTAGGCTATCCCGATGGCATCTATCGAGTTGGGCCACTGGCTCGACTCAATGTGTGTAATTACATCGGTACAGAAGCCGCCGATCGGGAGTTAAATGAGTTTCGCGATCGCTCTGGTGGGGTTGCCACGTCTTCATTCCTTTACCACTATGCTCGATTGATTGAAATCCTGGCCTGTTTGGAGAAAATCCAAGCGCTCATGGACGATCCAGATATTCTATCCAATCGAATTCGCGCTCATGGTGGGGTGAATCAACTCGAAGCGATCGGAGTTAGCGAAGCACCACGCGGTACTTTGTTCCATCATTACAAAGTTGATGAAAATGGTTTGATTGAAAAGGTCAATCTGATCATTGCGACTGGACAAAACAACCTAGCAATGAACAAAACTGTTGCTCAAATCGCCAAACAATATATTCATGGCAATAGCAACGGCAATGAAATTCCCGAAGGCTTGCTAAATCGTGTTGAAGCAGGAATTCGCTGCTTCGATCCGTGTTTATCTTGCTCCACCCATGCGGCTGGTCAAATGCCTTTACACGTTCAACTGGTTGCACCAGATGGAACGATATTGAACGAAATTTCTAGAGGCTGAAGACGAGATTCCCGACTTCTTTAGAGCAGTCGAGAATCTGAACCGCTGAGTAAGCAAAGGAGGTAGTTTTTGAATATTACTGACAACAAAAAAATTAGCTATCTCATCATTGGCTATGGTAACACAATTCGGGGGGACGATGGAGCAGGTTATCAGGTTGCCGAAACTGTTGCCCAGTGGAATTTTAATCATGTGCGATCGCTCGCTGTACATCAGCTTACACCAGACTTAGCTGAAGCGATCGCACAGGCGAAGACCGTCATTTTTGTAGATGTGGTTACTACAACACTATCAGAGGTCAAAATCGAACAACTCAGACCAAATTATGCAGCCAGCTTTACAGGACACTATGCCGATCCGCGATCGATGCTTGCTTTAACCTGTTCCCTGTATAAAGCTATTCCTACTGCTTACCAAATTTTGATTCCAGCCGTTAACTTTTCCTTTGGAGAAACCCTTTCTCCCGTTACACGAAAGAACGTTGACTTGGCTTTAGTAAAGATTAAACAACTGGTTTCTCAACAGAGCAGCAGAAGGATTACTACTTATGATAAAACCCTTTGAAAACTGAGTTTTAACCAACTCAAAAGGAGATTATCATGAAAACTATTTGATACTGCCCCTTTTCCTTTTCCCCTTCACTTCCTAATTGATATGCACGAAGTTGGCATCATGCAAAACACACTAGATATTGCTCTGGAGTATGCGAAACGTGAGGGTGCAGCTCAAATTGACCGCATGACACTACGTATTGGTCAATTGTCGGGAGTGGAGCCAGAAGCTTTAGCCTTTGCCTTTGATGTTGTGACACAGGGAACCATTGCTGAACACGCCCAACTCAGCATTGATTCCATTCCAGCCATTTGCTATTGCCCAAATTGCCAACGTGAATTTCAACCTTATGATTGGATTTACGAGTGTCCTGAGTGCCATCAATTCTGCACTGAAATCCGTCAGGGTAGAGAACTCGAACTTACTTCGCTGGAGGTTTCTTAGTATGTGTCAAGATTGTGGTTGCAGCCAGGTTGGAGCAGTTGCGATTGATGGGGTTACTCATCACGAAGATTCCCATCTGCACGAACATTCTCATTCTCACGATCGCCAAGATGAGCATCAACATCCTCACCAGGATTTCATAGGTAATGGAGTAGGTAATCATCACGATCCGCATGAGCGATCGCACATTTCACACACCATTGCTATTCATGAATCCCTGTTGTCGAAAAACGATCGCTTAGCAGAACGCAATCGGGGATATTTTCAGGCAAAAGGGGTGCTGGCACTCAACATTCTGTCCTCGCCCGGTTCGGGGAAGACAGCACTGATTGAGCGAATGGTGCAGGATTTGAACAGTCGCGTATTAACATCCCTGCAACACCCCTTACAAATTGGTGTGATTGTGGGTGATTTAGAAACAGACAATGATGCTCAACGCTTACGCCGTGCTGGTGCGCCCGCCGTGCAAATTACCACCGGGAATGCGTGCCATCTAGAAGCAGATATGGTGTCACGGGCAATGCAGAAGCTCGATCTAGATGCTCTGGATGTGTTGATTATTGAAAATGTGGGTAACTTAGTCTGTCCGGCTAGCTATGACTTAGGCGAAGCGATGCGAGTTGTGTTGCTATCCGTGACGGAAGGTGAGGATAAGCCTTTAAAGTATCCCACAATGTTCAAAACGGCAAATGTCGTTCTGATTAACAAAATTGACATTGCAGAAGTCGTGGGGTTCGAGAGAGAATCGGCTATTGCTAACATTCAGCGCGTCGCACCCCAAGCAACACTCTTTGAAGTTTCTGCTCGAACTGGACAGGGAATGGAAGCCTGGTATAGCTACCTGGAAACTGCCAATTCAAGACTCTGTGCAAGTCATCAGGAGAAGCGGCTATGGTGACCACAGTATCAGAGTCTATACAAAACTCAACCAAACGTCGGCTGCGCTTGAGTGTAGAAGGCATTGTGCAGGGAGTCGGCTTTCGCCCATTCGTTTACGGCTTAGCAAAAGACGTGGGGGTTGTGGGCTGGGTGAAAAATACCGATAGCGGAGTCTCGATCGATATTGAGGGTTCTATCGAACAGCTTCAGGTTTTCCAGAAACGACTGGATCAAGACAAACCGCCCCATGCCTTTTTACAGCACATAGAAACTCAGTGGATCAGCCTCGTAGGATACACCGATTTTGAAATTCGTCCATCAGATGCGGCTGATTCCTCAATCGCCACTCCTAAATCGGCACTGATTCTGCCCGATCTCGCAACCTGTCCAGCCTGTCTGCACGAAATTGACGATCCTGCCAACCGTCGCTATCGCTATCCCTTCACCAACTGTACGCACTGTGGCCCTCGTTTCAGCATCTTGAGATCGCTTCCCTACGATCGCCCTAACACCACGATGCAGCGATTTCAAATGTGTCCGGAGTGCCATGCAGAGTACGAGAACCCTCTGGATCGACGCTTTCACGCTCAACCAAACGCTTGCCCGACTTGTGGGCCCCATTTAGAACTTTGCGATCGTCAAGGTAAGACGTTAGCAAGCCATGATGAGGCACTGCAGCAAACGGCAAATGCTATTCGTCAGGGTAAAATTCTGGCAATTAAGGGATTAGGCGGATTCCATCTGGTTGTGGATGGTGGCAATGAGACTGCTGTAAGGGCGCTCCGCGATCGCAAACGGCGACCTGATAAGCCCCTTGCGTTAATGTATCCTTCGTTAGAGCTAATCCGCGAACACTGTCAGGTTTCTGAAGAGGAAGAAAAATTACTGTGTTCTTCCGAAGCACCGATTGTTCTTCTTCAATCCAAAATCCAAAATCTCAAATCTACAATTGCTCCCTCGGTTGCTCCAGACAATCCCTATTTAGGGGTGATGCTAGCGTACACGCCGTTGCATCATCTCTTGCTGTCAGAACTCGGTTTTCCGATTGTCGCGACGAGTGGAAATCTTTCTAGCGAACCGATTTGTACGGATGAATTGGATGCGCTGAACCGATTACAGGATATTGCCGATTTGTTCTTAGTTCACGATCGCCCGATCGCTCGTCCTGTTGACGATTCCATCGTGCGGGTGGTTTGGGATCGACCAATCGTTCTGCGTCGTGCCAGAGGCTATGCTCCCTTTCCAATTACACCGCCATCGAAATCAACCTCTCATAATTCATCCGTCATCCTCGCTGTTGGCGCTCATCAAAAAAATACCGTTGCGCTGTATCTCAATCATCAAATTTTGATGAGCCAGCATCTCGGCGATCTCGATAATTTATCAACAATCGATCGCTTTCAAGAAGCAATTCACCATCTACTTAATATCTATGAGGTTCATCCCACTGCGATCGCTTGTGATGCTCATCCAGACTACTACTCGACTCAATTTGCCAATGCTTTAATTGAAGTGAAAGCAGAGAGCAAGCAGGCAACTGGGGCAACTGAACAGAAACGCTTTCCTTCTGCCGTCTGCCATCTGCCATCTGCCTTTCGTACTTCTACAGCCGTAATTCCAGTGCAGCATCACTATGCTCATGTCCTATCTTGCATGGTGGACAATCAACTGGAACCCCCCGTGTTGGGAATTGCCTGGGATGGAACGGGTTATGGCTTAGACGGGACGATTTGGGGAGGTGAGTTTCTCAACATCCTAGCAAACGGATTTGAACGAACGGCTCATCTGCGATCGTTCCCATTACCTGGAGGGGAACAGGCAGTCAAAGAACCTCGACGATGCGCGTTGGGATTGCTCTACGAATGCTTTGGAAATCGGGCGTTTGAGATGTCGGAGTTAGCCCCTCTTCAATCCTTCTCAAAGCAAGAACTTAAAGTCTTGCAGACCATGTTGCAACGAGGGTTGAATACTCCAAAAACGTCGAGTGCCGGACGCTTGTTTGATGCGATCGCTGCCTTGTTGGGGCTATGTCAGCAAGCCAGTTTTGAAGGGCAAGCCGCGATGCAACTGGAGTTTGCAACTAATGGCTTCAAGACGCATCAAGCTTATCCGTATGAGGTGCTGTGTCCTGTACACTCTCCTATGATTCTCGATTATTCACCCATGCTCAATGCCATTCTCGATGACATTCACGAGCAGATTTCTCAAGAAATCGTTGCGGCAAAGTTTCACAACACGTTAATCGAGGGAATGGTGGCGATCGCTAACCGAGTCGGTGTTGAACAAATTGTGTTAACGGGCGGTTGTTTTCAAAATCGTTATTTACTAGAACATACTGTCGATCGACTCAATACAGAGGGTTTCTCAGTTTATTGGCATCACCGAATTCCAACCAATGACGGAGGCATTGCGGCTGGACAAATTATGGCTGCATTACGAGCTTTGCAAAATCAATCAGGAGGGCGTGAAAATGTGTCTTGCCGTACCCGGTAAAGTAATCGGTATTGAGGAAAATTCAGAGCGCAATGGAAACTCCTCGCTGTGGCGCACAGGTAAAGTCAGCTTTGGCGGCATGATCAAAGAAGTTAGCCTCGCCTATGTGCCAGAGGTAAAAATTGGTGATTACGTGATTGTACATGTGGGTTTTGCCCTCAGTATTGTTGACCACGAAGAAGCAGAACAAACTTTAACTTATTTGAATCAGTTTCAATTTTAACCATCGCCAGTTAACATACAGTCAATAAAACAATAATATTGTTGTTTTATTGACTGTATGTGAAGAGATGATTTGTTCATCGCCTACAATTAAGAAAAGTAAATTTTAGTGTTAATTTTATTGCCTTTTTATGAATAGATTATTTGTCCATCACATAGAGTTAAGAAAAGTAAATTTTAGCCTTAATTAAAAGAGTATACTTTGCAAGTGTGATAACTTATTAGTATAAGATAAAATTTCATCAATTTAAAAAAGTAAAGAAAATGGTTCTCAAATACTTAGACCAAACTGTTTTAGGTTTCCAAGGATACATTCAGCACTCTGCCACAGGTAGGCTATTGGGCATACCCGCCGCACCTGTGTACGCAAATCCAGTAGACCAATGGATTATTCGTACATTGAATTCTACAGCAGTCAAAACTGTCATTAACAAGGCTATGGATGCTGTAGTCAGCTTACAGTTTGGGCATGAACTGGCTAGTAGTGTCTTTATCGATCAAAAATCTTTCCCTGACTTGTTCGAGGTGTTGTCTCATTGTGCAAAAACTCTCGAAATCCCCATGCCCCATGCAGTCACGAGGCAAGGTGGTGACTTTTTTAACGCCTACACTGTAGGGACAGATGAATATGCCTTAGTTTATATTTCGCCTGGGCTGTGCCAGTTTTTTTCTAAAGAAGAAGCCTGCTTTGTAATTGGGCACGAATACGGACAAATTGCTGCTGATCACGCTATATACCATACGCTAGTTCAGGTGCTAACAGATGTAATTACACCCTATCTGGGCTTCATTGGTAATTTGTTACGCGCTACAGCAGGCATATCTTTGCCTACCAACCCTATTGCTAGCTTTTTAGGGTGTCCGAGGCACTTCTCACCCTACACGAACGAAGCTTATTGAGATAGGTGCAAGATGTCAGCTTGCTAAGAACGAACAAACTGAACGCCTGTAACCACAAAAAGAGGATTGGGCAATGCTATTAAAAACTTTTGTGACGATAGACGGTAACGAAGCTGTTGCTCGCGTTGCCTACCGACTCAGTGAAGTTATCGCAATTTATCCTATTACACCGGCTTCAACGATGGGGGAATGGGCGGATGCCTGGTCATCTGCTGAACAGCCTAACGTGTGGGGAACTGTTCCCTCGGTTGTGGAAATGCAAAGTGAGGCAGGCGCAGCCGGAACGGTTCATGGAGCGTTGCAGGCGGGAACGTTGACTACAACGTTTACGGCTTCCCAAGGCTTGCTGCTGATGATTCCCAATTTATACAAGATTGCGGGTGAACTAACGTCTGCGGTGATTCACATTGCGGCCCGATCGCTAGCTGCACAGGGACTTTCGATTTTTGGCGATCACAGTGATGTAATGGCAGTCCGAGGAACGGGCTGCGCGTTGCTTTGTTCAGCCTCGGTGCAAGAGTCGCAAGATTTAGCGGCGATCGCTACTCGTGCCACACTGGAATCTCGTATTCCCTTCCTCCACTTCTTCGATGGTTTCCGCACGTCCCACGAAATTCAAAAAGTGGAACTGCTCTCCGATGACGATTTACGCGCTTTCATTCCGGATGAACTGATTCTGGCGCATCGCGATCGCGCCTTGACACCCGATCGCCCAGTGATTCGCGGTACAGCCCAAAATCCGGACGTTTATTTCCAAGCGCGGGAAACGGTTAACCCATTCTATAACGCTTGTCCAGGTATCGTACAGCAGGCGATGGATGAATTCGCACAACTAACAGGGAGACAGTATCAACTCTACGAATACTACGGCGATCCAGCAGCGGAACAAGCAATTGTATTGATGGGTTCGGGTTGTGAAACCGTGCATGAAACGGTGGATTACCTGAATGCTCGCGGTGCAAAACTAGGTGTACTGAAAGTTCGCTTGTACAGACCATTTGGTGTCAGTCAATTTGTTGCGGCACTGCCCGAAAGTGTAAAAGCGATCGCTGTACTCGATCGCGCGAAAGAACCAGGCAGCACGGGTGAACCATTATATCTTGATATCCTGAGTGCGCTAGTTGAAAGCAACCGTCAGGATATTCAGGTAGTCGGGGGTCGCTACGGTCTATCGTCTAAAGAATTCACCCCTGCAATGGTGAAGGCTGTATTTGATAATTTGACAAGTGACCAGCCACGAAATCATTTCACCGTTGGCATTTACGATGATGTCACCCATACATCATTGAACTACGATCCCAGCTTCTCCACTGAACCCGATAATGTAGTGCGAGCAATTTTCTATGGTTTGGGTTCCGATGGGACAGTGGGCGCAAATAAGAACTCGATCAAAATCATTGGCGAAGAAACAGACAACTATGCTCAGGGTTACTTTGTCTATGATTCCAAGAAATCGGGTTCTGTTACGGTTTCCCATTTGCGTTTTGGTCCAGAACTGATTCGTTCAACTTACCTTGTTAGCAGTGCGAATTTTGTCGCTTGCCATCAGTGGGAATTTGTCGAGAAATTCGATCTGCTGGATGCTGCAAAACCGGAAGCTATCTTTTTGCTCAACAGTCCCTACAATCCAGAAGAAACCTGGATGCGATTACCAGAGCGTCTGAAGGCGCAAATTGTTGAGAAGCAGTTGAAATTCTACGAGATTAACGCTTCTGAGGTGGCGCGTGAGACAGGCATGAGCAGGCACATCAACACCGTGATGCAGGTTTGTTTCTTTGCCATTGCTGGCGTGTTGTCTCGTGAAGAAGCGATCGCACGCATCAAGCAATCCATCCGCAAGACTTACGGCAAGAAGGGTGAGGCGATTGTTGAAATGAATTTGAAAGCTGTCGATTGCACCCTGGATAATCTATACGAAGTCGAGTATCAGAATTATCAACAATCTGCTATTCCCACTCAGGTAGAAGAATCGCCCTCCCCGGTTCCCGATACTGCCCCAGCTTTTGTTCGAGACGTACTCGGCAAGATGATGGCACGGCAGGGAGATGATCTTCCAGTGAGTGCTATGCCCATTGATGGCACTTATCCCAGTGGTACCTCGAAATGGGAGAAGCGCAACATTGCCCAGGAAATTCCAGTGTGGGATGCTGATGTGTGCGTGCAGTGCGGCAAATGCGTGATGGTGTGTCCCCATGCCGTAATCCGCTCCAAAGTATATGAACCAGAAGCACTCGCCAATGCACCGGAAACGTTTAAGAGTGCGAATGCCAGAGACCATGATTGGACGAACCTGAAATTTACCATTCAAGTGGCGGCTGAAGACTGCACGGGTTGCGGGATTTGTGTCGATGTTTGTCCGGCAAAGAACAGAGCCGAACCCAGGAAGAAAGCGATTAACATGGCTCCTCAGTTACCCTTGCGAGAACAGGAACGGGAAAACTGGGACTTCTTCCTCAACTTAGCGAACCCCGATCGCACCAAACTGAATTTGCACAAGATTGCTCAGCAACAGATGCAGGAACCGTTGTTTGAGTTCTCCGGTGCCTGTGCGGGTTGTGGTGAAACGCCCTACGTCAAACTGGTATCGCAACTATTTGGCGATCATATGTTAGTGGCGAATGCGACAGGATGCTCATCTATCTATGGGGGTAACTTGCCAACAACCCCCTGGACGCACAATGCGGAAGGGCGCGGGCCGGCATGGTCAAACTCACTATTTGAAGATAATGCAGAATTTGGCTTAGGCTTCCGAGTCGCGATCGACAAGCAAATGGAATATGCCAGAGAACTCCTGCAAGAGCTATCGAGCAGTATGAATGGCAGTTCCCCAATTCCGGTTGACTTAGCATCCGCCATTCTCAATGCAGAACAAAAGGACGAAGCCGATATCGTCGAGCAACGCGAACGGGTAGCTATCCTCAAACAACACCTAGAGGAATGGTGCAATCAGTTAGAGGGAGAGCAAAATCTAATATCTAAAATCCAAACTCTAAAATCCCTCGCCGATTACCTAGTCAAAAAGAGCGTCTGGCTGATTGGTGGTGACGGTTGGGCCTATGACATCGGCTATGGCGGACTCGATCACGTCATTGCTAGTGGTCGCAATGTCAACATTCTGGTGTTGGATACAGAAGTGTATTCCAATACAGGTGGGCAGATGTCCAAAGCCACACCCAGAGGTGCGGTTGCGAAGTTCGCCGCCGGAGGTAAGCCTGCACCCAAGAAAGATTTGGGACTCATGGCAATGACCTATGGCAGTGTCTATGTTGCCAGTGTCGCGATGGGAGCGCGGGATGAACACACGCTCAAAGCGTTCCTGGAAGCGGAATCTTACAATGGCCCTTCGTTAATTATTGCCTACTCGCACTGCATTGCTCACGGCATTGATATGACAACGGGAATGCAGCAGCAGAAGGCGGCAGTCGAATCGGGGCGGTGGTTGCTCTATCGTTACGATCCGCGTCGGACTGAACGGGGTGAAAATCCACTGATTTTGGATTCGCGATCGCCCAAGATATCGGTTGAACAGGCGATGTACAGCGAAAACCGCTTCAAGATGCTAACTCGCACTAAACCAGAAGATGCGAAACGGTTAGTAGAACTCGCTCAAGCGGATGTCAATACTCGTTGGCAAATGTATCAGTACTTGGCTGCACAGCACCAGGGCAAACCCAACGGGCATCACGACGGGCAAACCGATGCTGGTTCCACTTCGAGCCAGCAATCCGAACCTTCCACTGCACAATAGATCCTCTTCTCGCTCGGCCTACTGTGTACACATTGCACAGGATGCGAAACGCTGTCCGATCCCCCTAAATCCCCCTTAAAAAGGGGGACTTTAACTCCTGTTCCCCTCGTGATGTTAACAGCGCAGTTTCCTCTAGTTCTCCCCCCTTTTTAAGGGGGGCTGGGGGGGATCTAAGGGATTGAAAACACACCCTAGTTCAAAACTCTATCTGAAGGAGACAATGGGCATGAATTTAACCACAACTTATATGGGATTGGAATTGCGATCGCCCCTGGTAATTGGTGCAGCCGCTCCTCTAACCGAAGATATCGATAATATCAAGCGAATGGAAGATGCTGGAGCTGCCGCCGTCGTCCTGCACTCACTCTTCGAGGAGCAAATTGAGCAGGAAATGTTGACAATGCACCACCATATGCAACAGGGTACCGAAAGCTATGCTGAAGCACTGACCTACTTTCCTGAACCCGAAATTTTTCATGTAGGGCCTGCGCTTTATCTAGAGCATATTCGCAAAGCCAAAGAGAGAGTGAATATTCCCATCATTGCCAGTCTCAACGGCTCGAGTCTAGGAGGTTGGACAAACTACGCCCGTCAAATTGAGCAAGCTGGAGCAGATGCACTAGAACTCAACATCTACTACATTCCTACCGAAATTCATCTAACAGGTGAAGCGATCGAGCAGCAATATTTGGATATTCTCAAGGCAGTGAAAGCAAGTGTGACAATTCCGGTTGCCGTGAAACTCAGCCCTTATTTCACCAATTTAGCGAATATGGCGCATCAGTTGACGAGGGAAGGAGCAGATGCGCTGGTGTTATTTAATCGCTTCTACCAGCCGGACATTGATGTGGAAGAATTGGAAGTGCGACCCAACGTTCTTCTGAGTACCCCTCAAGCGATGCGTTTGCCGATGCGGTGGATTGCCATCTTGTATGGGCGCATTGGTGCTGATTTTGCAGCAACAAGCGGCATTCAGAAAGGGGTTGATGTGGTGCGAATGCTAATGGCAGGAGCAAAAGTGACAATGATTGTGAGTGCTCTGTTGCGGCATGGGATTAACCATCTCCAGGAGATTGAACAGGAACTACGGCAGTGGATGCAAGAACACGATTACACTTCCGTCCGTGAAATGCAAGGCATCATGAGCCAGTGTTACTGCCCGAATCCTAGTGAGTTTGAACGGGTGCAGTACATGAAAGCGATTCAAACATACACGCCCAAACCTCCTGTACTGGCTGAGACGGCTTATGTTGTTTATCAGCAGGAGGATTGAAGGGATGAAATTTGTTGACGAATATCGGGATGCCCAACTGGCTCAGCAGTATGCGGACGCGATCGCTTCCATCGCCACCCGTCCCTGGAGCATCATGGAAATCTGTGGAGGACAAACTCACTCAATTGTTAAATTTGGCATTGATACTCTTTTACCCAAAACAATCACCTTAATTCATGGGCCGGGGTGTCCCGTCTGCGTCACATCGGCTGAGATTATTGATGAAGCGATCGCACTAGCTGCCCTACCGAACGTTATCTTTTGCTCCTTTGGAGATATGCTGCGCGTACCGGGATCGGCGATTAGCGATGCCGCCTCTACTCCCTCTGATTTACTCACAGTTAAAGCATTGGGTGGCGATGTCCGCATGGTTTATTCTCCATTGGATGCCCTGAAAATCGCCCAAAACAATCCTGACAAGCAAGTTGTATTTTTTGCAGTTGGGTTTGAAACAACCGCCCCAGCAACCGCAATGGCAGTGTATCAGGCTCAGCAACAGGGAGTGACCAACTTTTCACTGCTGGTGTCTCATGTGCTTGTTCCTCCAGCAATGGAAGCGATTTTATCCTCTCCAACGTGCCAGGTGCAGGGCTTTCTGGCGGCAGGGCACGTTTGTACGGTAATGGGGTATCGAGAGTATGAAGCGATCGCGCCCAAGTATCGCGTTCCAATTGTAGTCACGGGATTTGAACCTATTGACATTTTGCAAGGAATATACTTGTGCATCAAACAACTGGAAGAGGGCACAGCAGAAGTTGAAAATCAGTATGCGCGATCGGTTCGCAGGCAGGGCAATGAAGCAGCACAGCATCTCATCCTGGACGTGTTTGAAGTTGTCCCTCGCGGATGGCGTGGCTTGGGTGAGATTTCTCAAAGCGGGTTAGGACTGCGCGAACACTATGCCGCCTTCGATGTTCACAACAAAGGACTCCTCCCTATCTCGCCATCTCCCCATCCCCCTGTTCCCTCCGAATGTATCAGCGGACTCATCCTTCAAGGCATCCGTAAACCTCATGATTGTCCAGCCTTCGGCACTCGCTGTACTCCCGAACATCCATTAGGGGCACCGATGGTTTCCTCCGAGGGAGCCTGCGCTGCCTACTACCGTTATCGACAGCGATCGCCAGTAACCCTCAGCTAGCTTTGGCATACATTCATCATGACTGGTCTTAAAAACTTTACCCTATCGTGTCCGATTCCAATTCAGCAGTACCCAACCATACTCCTCGCACATGGTGGCGGTGGGCGATTGATGCATCAGTTGATTGAGCAGATGTTTCTGCCGATTTTCGGCTCACCAAACGATGTTCAACATGATGCCGCTGTTTTGTCGCTCTCTAGTCATCGCATCGCCTTCACCACTGATTCCTATGTTGTGCGTCCTCTATTCTTTCCCGGTGGTGATATTGGTTCGCTAGCAGTTCATGGCACAGTCAACGATCTAGCAATGGCAGGCGCACGCCCACTCTATCTCAGCTTGGGCTTCATTCTAGAAGAAGGACTGCCGATGGAAACGCTATGGCGCGTTGTCCAATCTATCAAACAAGCTGCTGATTCCGCCAACGTCAAGATTGTGACTGGTGACACTAAAGTGGTCGATCGCGGAAAAGGAGATGGTATTTTTATCAATACCGCAGGTGTTGGCATTCTCGAACACAACCAGAGAATTAATCCCACTTCAGTTCAACCTGGGGATATCATTCTTCTGAGTGGAGATATTGGCAGACATGGAATTGCCATTATGGCAGTGCGTGAAGGATTGGAGTTTGAAACAACCATTGAAAGTGATTCAGATTCTCTAGCAGATTTAGTGGGTGAACTTCTGAGTGCGAACATCGAAATTCACTGTATGCGGGATTTAACGCGAGGTGGGCTAGCCAGTGCACTGAATGAAATCGCATCAGCAGCAAATGTAGCGATAAACATTGACGAACGAAAAATTTCTGTGCGTGAGGATGTTCGCGGAGCCTGTGAACTCTTGGGACTCGACCCCCTATATATTGCAAATGAAGGACGATTCATCGCATTTGTCCCATCTTCCGATGCAGAACGAGCACGGGGGATTATGGAGGTTTATCAGGGAAAGAGAGGAGACGCAAAAACAGCTTGTGCGATCGGTGAGGTGAGAGAGCAACCCGCTAAATCTGTAATTCTCAACAGCAAAATTGGAGTCGATCGCCTTCTGGAAATGTTGAGCGGTGAACAGCTTCCTAGAATTTGCTGATTCCAGTTAAGTTGAGAAGGGAAGCTCACTGATATGACTAAGTAAGTAGGTGAGAAAAAACCCAACTCTGTTAAAATAAGTAAACATAGAAAATACGTCGGGTCTTCGATAGTTACCGCTGCTCAAATGTTAATGGAATGTGCAGAAAAAGTGTGAAAAAATAAATTATGAAGAGGTTAATGACAATATACTAAATTTACCTATGGTAATAGTATAAAATGAAATACAAACGGCAGAAACATTAATTTTCACCGTTAAATTATCAAAGAAAACAGCGATTTCCCACGCTGCGGCCAAACTAGCCATCGTCTTCATCAGAATCAAGGACACTTAGTTAGGGCTTGCTGAATATATCGATGGCACTTGACGTAGCCTGGGTTATGCGCTCGCGAGAGCGAGGGTAAAGTG
>NZ_JAUBTF010000074.1:0-30671 GCF_036702355.1 Microcoleus sp. D3_18_C4 | reverse complement strand
TTTGCCCAACAATAGCTCAAAACCTCTGCCCTAGTATTTCTGAGTATTTATACTCATCGCAAAAGTGACACGCTCCCTGGCCGATCAGTTTCGCCCAAGGTCAACAATCACCAACAGCGCCACCGAAATATATCTAATTCATCTGCGTTAATCTGTGTTTATCTGCCCTCATCTGCGGTAAAAAAAAGAGAATGTATTAACCGCCCCGGACAATGGATTGACGCTGATTCACCCAGATAAAGAGAGGTAGAGACGTTTATTCTTTCATTTTCCCTGAAACATCATTACTCTTTCAGCAATGCTGTTGGTTGATGGTGGTGCCGCTTACAAAACTTGCTTGGGGGCGATCGGAATTTCAATAATAAACTCGCTGCCCTCTCCTGGTGCAGAAACGCACGTCAATTTTCCGCCGTGAGAACTGACAACAATCGAGTGAGAAATAGACAATCCCAAACCTGTTCCCGAACCCACGGGCTTAGTTGTAAAAAATGGATCGAATATCTTGTGCAGCACCTCAGTGCTCATCCCTGGCCCGCTGTCAGCAATTCTAATTATGGCAGAATTCCTGTCAGTCACCTCTGTAGAAATTGTAATCGTAGGCTGTTGATGAGAGTTTTCCGGGCAATCTCTTGCTACGAGGAGAGCATCGATCGCATTTGTCAAAATATTCATAAATACCTGATTCAACTGAGACGCATAACAAGTAATTAGTGGTAGCGTGCTGTAATTTTTAATCACCTCAATTCCCAAACGCCCGCCCTCTTTTCTCAGGCGCGGTTGCAGCAACATCACCGTACTGTCGATGCCTTGATGGATATCTACCGACTTCATTTGCGCTTCGTCGAGGCGCGAGAAATTCCGCAAGCTTAGCACAATATCCCGGATTCTTTCCGCTCCTACTTTCATGGAATCCAGCAGCTTTTGCAAATCCTCGCTCAAGAATTCCAGCTCAATTGTTTCTATTTCTTCTAGAATTTCATCCACAGGTTCTGGATAGTGCTGCTGATAAAGCTCAATCAATTTTAGCAAGTCTTTAACGTATTCGCTAGCCGGATTAAGATTGCCATAGATGAAACTTACAGGATTATTAATTTCGTGAGCTACACCAGCGACCATTTGCCCCAAACTAGACATTTTTTCCGTTTGGATTAATTGAGCTTGAGTTAGTTTAAGTTCCCGCAAAGTGTGTTCTAAACGCTCGTTTTTTTCATTTAACTCCTGCGTCCGTTCTTGCACTTTCTGTTCCACCGAATTGTAAAGTAGAGCATTTTCCAAAGAAATAGCAACTTGGGAAGAAAGCAACCTTAAAACTTCCAATCTGTGGGGAGTAAATGCTCCGACAGTCAAATTGTTTTCTAAATAAAGAATGCCGATCAGTTTGCCTTGATTGATGATGGGAGTACACAAAATAGATTGCAGTTGGTGTTTAGCGATGTAAGGATCGGCTGTGAATAGTCCCTCAGCCGCCGCATTGCTCAACACCAAATCCGAGCGAGTCCTTTCCACATAATTAATCACCGTCACAGGTAAATCATGATAGTCTCCAACAGGCGTAAATTGCAGCACAGCTACATCTTCAGCAAATACTGACGCCTTAGCTGAAATCAACAGTTTACCATCTCTAACTAAAATCAGAAAACCTAATTGAGCACCCGCATTTTCCAAAGATATTCTCATCAAAGAAGCCAGCAACTTATCGAGGACAATTTCGCTAGAAATCGCCAGAGATGCTTTCATTACCGTTGCCAAATCCAGCACTCTAGCATCGCTGCCAGTAGAAGTATGAATAGTTGTGGTAGTTTGATTGTTGTTAAAACTGCCGTTGATTGGCGTCATTTCCCGCAACTGCGGATACTTCTGTTCTAAATCTTCTACTTTGCGAACTGCACCCCAGCGCAAGTAGCACGAGTGAGCTTCACGCAAGTGGATTTTGGCATATTGATACTTGCCTTTACTCAACCAAAACTTAGCTGCTAGTTCATTAGCTAGCGCTTCATTTTGGACAAACTCATTGTCTTGGGCTAAATTTATAGAGAAATCGTACAGTTCTACAGCTTCGGAATCTTTCTTGGAAATTCGGGCTATTTCTGCTTGTACTAAAAGGTACTTGTGCAGAAAATTTTCGGCACAGTTGTCTGCCCAAATTTTCATCTGTTTTTGGTTTTCCTCTAATTTTTCCAAGTATTCCTTTTGCTTGTCTTCGGAAACATTTGGGAAAACGGCGGCTAAAGTTAGAGAAAAGAAAAAATTCCATTCAGTAGCGGGTATCGCTCCGGTAATAAAAGATAGCTGTTTTTCTACTTCAAAAGCTAGTTGTAGCGCTTCGTTGAAGTTGCCGTACCAGTACATTACCTGGCATTTGCGAATCTGATAAAGGCAGAGCGAGTACAAATTTTGATGAACTTGACAGTTGTGTACGTATTCAGCTTCGCTGATATCTTCGCTTTCAAATACAAACTTTTCAGGAGTTAGTTTGCTCAAGTTACGCAGGATTAACTCTACTCCTAATAAGATATCGGTTACGAGCTGATTTTTGGTTTTTTGGCTGAACTGCAAATACCTGCTTGTGTCGGCCAGAATTTGCGAGATTTCTTTACCTTGAAAAAATGAGTTAGCTATGCGGTTGGACAGGATATAACCCGCATACTCTAAATCTCCTGATTCTAAAGCTGCTTGATATCCTTCATTGCTAATCGCGTGGGAATCTTTGATGTGATTGAACCAGTAATAAAAAATACTGACCAAGGATGAACAAGCTCTGCACTTCAAGCCGATATTGCCAGATTTTTCGCTGAGATTCAGCGAGAGCAAGCCGAATTGATACGCAGCTTTGTAATCTCCCGAAACTGCGTTTAAGAACATACCGTAGCCAGCATAGCAAAGAGAGGCTTCGGGTACTAAACCGTATTGTAGAGAAAGATTGACTCCTTTTAAAACGCTGACTTTCCACAAGTCGGGATTTTTGAGGTACGCCGATGTCAGCAAGTTGGTAATTAATTTGACTGCAACTTTTTTGTCGGGTACAGTCATTTCGGGGGCATCAATTAGGGAAGCTATTTCTCTACCTGCTAAAATATTTGTGGCTGCTGCAAATTCTTCGGATATGACTTTTTGTAGCCCGTCTAGCGGTAAGTCAATGCCTAGCAAGTCCAAAGCTGTGATTCCGGCTTTAACGGCTTCTTCGTACTTCGCCCGCAGGGTGTACTGCACGATCAGCAGGTTGTAAATTTCTACCTTTTCTAAGGCCGATCGCGCTTTTTCCAAAGTTATATTAATAAATTCTTCAGACTTCTCGAAAAAACCGTTTAAATACTCAACATTTGCCCGCTCCATGTGCAAGGCAAAGGCTAAGTCGTAGTGGGCATCCCAAATATCGGCACTCAAACCGTCCATGCCTGCGGTTAAATACTGCAAGGCAGCAACATAAGCAGTGGCATCTTTGGCTCTGCGGGCCGCGTCTAAATTCAGCGTTGCCAGTTCAATTAATTCTCGATCGTCTCTAATTAGCGATCGAGCCACATTCAAGTGATCGACTAATTCAAAGATTCTGTCAGCGCGATATTCAGCCGGGGTGTTTTCTAGGATTTGCCTGCCTATTTTCAGGTGAACTGCCTTTTTTTGCGAGTCGTCGATCAGAGCGTAAGCTGCTTGCTGTACGCGATCGTGCAAAAATTTATAATTCAGAATTAATAGCGGAAACAGCACGTAATCTAATGACTTGCTTTCCAATTCAGAAGTTGGCAGAATCAGTCCCGACTTAATCGCCGGCAACAGGTGAGAAAAAGTTTCCGAGGCTTCTTTTTCATGAATTAAAGAAAGAGTATTCAAGTCAAATTCGTTGCCCAAACAAGCCACCAAACGCAAAACTTGCTGCGTTGAACTTGGCAGTTTTCTCAATTTTTGTACCATCAAATCTACTACATTGTCAGTGATGGCGCACTGCTCTATTTGAGTCATATCCCAATGCCAGCCGCCCTTGCTACCCGACTGTGGCGGGTGAAAAACTAGCAGGTTTTCCTGATACAATGTTTGCAGGAATTGATTGACAAAAAAAGGATTACCGTCGGTTTTACTGATTACTAATTCAGCTAAGGGTTTGACAGATTCTCGATCGCTGTGCAAAGTCTCCGCAATCAAATGAGTTATGTTTTCCACCCCCAGCGGCGACAAAGCAATCTGATTAATGATAGCTTCCTGATTTCGCAGCGTCTCCACAGTCATCATTAAAGGATGAGTAGGACTAACTTCATTATCCCGATAAGCACCAATTAAAAACAGATATTGCGTAGCTTCATCTGTCATCATCAATTCGATCAATTTGAGAGTAGCAGAATCAGCCCACTGCAAATCGTCGAGAAAAATGACCAGCGGATGTTCTGGCTGGCAAAATACACGAATGAAATTTTGAAATACTAAATTAAAGCGGTTCAGAGATTCCGTCGGCCCCAATTCAGATACAGGAGACTGAGCTCCGACAATTAGTTCAACTTCGGGGATGACATCAATAATAATTTGCCCGTTTTGACCGAAGGAAGTGCGGAGTTTTTCGCGCCAAACTGCTAATTGAGCCTCGCTTTCAGTTAACAGTTGCCGCACCAATTCCGAAAAAGCGCTGACAACGGCAGAGTAAGGAATAGTTCGCTTGTACTGGTCAAACTTTCCCCAAATAAAATATCCACGTCTGCGGGTAATAGGTTTGTCTAAAATCTTCACCATTGCAGATTTGCCAATGCCGGAATAACCGGCAATCAGCATCATCTCGCTGCGGGATTTATGCTGTCCTCTTCCCAGGACTGACAAGGGAATTTCTTTTTTCGATTTGCTCTCTTTTTTGATGACAGAAATTTGAGAATTGTCGGTGCGGTAGCCTCGATTATTTGTTGCTGCCACCCGCTCAAATGCCGCTAAAAGAGTTTCAACTTCTCGCTGTCTGCCGTAAAGTTTTTGAGGTATTTGAAATTTGTCGGAAATATCTTGGATGCCAAGAGGAAAATCGGAAACAAACCCAGATGTTTGCCACTGAAACAGGCAGGATTCCAAATCTGCTTTTAGTCCCCAAGCACTTTGATAGCGCTCTTCAGCGGTTTTTGCTAACAATTTCATCACAATATCTGAAACAGCTTTAGGAATTTCTGGGGCTATTTCAGCGAGAGGTACTGGCTGTTTGGCTATGTGACAGTGAACTAACTCCATGGGATCTGTAGTGGGAAAAGGAAGTTGTCCTGCCAGGATTTCATAGAATGTCACGCCGAGGGAATAAAAGTCGGTTCGGTAATCGACTACCCGGTTCATTCTGCCAGTTTGTTCGGGCGACATATAGGCTAAAGTGCCTTCTAAAAAATTAGGATTTTTATTGGGAATATTTTCTAGGTTGGATGCAGTTGAGATGCTGAAATCTATTAGTTTTACTTGTCCTGTAGCAGGATTAAAAACTATATTAGAGGGATTTATATCTTTATGAATTACATTTTTTCCGTGAATTTCGCCCAAAGTTTCAGCAACTTTGATAGCCGTAGTCAGAAATCCTAAAATAGTAAATTTTTGGGAACCCATAAATATTTTTAAAGATTCCCCGCCAAAATCTTCTAAGATCATTGCCAGACTATTTCTAACCTGTTGCAACTTATACACTTTCACAACTCCGTCCAACAGGCTTAAGTTGGCAGTGATCTCATATTCGCGCTTGTATCTATTCAGTTCTTCAGGAGTCGGATAGTCTTCTTTGATAAGTTTGATAATAACAGGTTGGTTGTTCTGCTCGTTGTGGCCGCGGTAAACCAGGGAAGTGCTGCTTTCATAAATGAGAGCGAGAACTGCAACGCCGGGAATTGCCATCATAGTTGGGTTCTCTCAAATTAGGTGTGCTTGGTCAATGTTACAGGAGTTACGCGCGGCGGGCTAGAAACCGGGTTCCTTCGTTGCTAGTCGTTGACAAACCCAAGATTTTTTCGTATAAACCGGGTTTCTTTTCGTAAATCCTCTGTTATTCTTCATTATCGCTCAAGAGCTATCTTTTGGGATGTGTGGGAAAGCAGGCCTTGACAACAAAGAGCTACTGCTGACAAAAGCGCCCTGGGGCTTTCGTCACCTCAGCAGTTAGGTAAACAAAATCACAAATACAGGATTTGTGCAAGGATTTACTCTAATGCTCGATCGCCATTCTGACAACTAAATCATCTCGGATTCTAAGCAATCGCTTGACTTTAGTGGAGCCTCACCACATCTCGTGAAAATACGCAAGTGCTGGAAGATTTATTTTTCTCGGCGATCGCGCACGAATTTGGGGTGCTTCAAAAAAACGACCGGTGCAAATCTTAACTATAATTCGCTACCGAGGCGCTGAGGGAAGTAAGTGTTGCTTCGGAATCTGAAATTTCCTTCAGTTCTATCTATTTTGACCGATCGATTAACAATACTAACTGACAATCAAGCATCCAGGATACAAGCCCCCGGATTCATTCCTTCGCAGACTCAGGACCCAGAAATAAAAAACCTGTATCCGATAAAGAAACCCCCGAATTTATCCGTGGAGTCAATGCTTCCATTCTTTAATCTAAAATCTAAAATCTAAAATCGATTGACCGTTTGAACAGAGTAAATTTGACAAAAAATGCCGAATTATTGCACCTTGTCTGGTGCGCGGCAGCGAACTCTAGGGCGATAGGATTTGCCTAGCTCTGAAGAAAATTGGAGAAAAGATTAAGAATTATTGCCATAAAAGCAAGGTCAATTTGTTGGAATTACGGGCCAAATCCTAAGCAGCCAAGGCTTTTGAGCATTTACCACATCTGGAAATCATCAGAAAGTTACTATTTCTAAAGGATTCATCCGGTGAGAAAATCAGAAACAACCTTAAAATTTAGCAGTAATCGCCCGATCGGGCAATTCTCAACCAGCACCAGGAAAAATACCTATGAAATTGGCTTATTGGATGTACGCAGGCCCAGCCCACATCGGCACTCTGCGCGTTGCGACTTCCTTCAAAAACGTCCATGCGATCATGCACGCACCGATTGGAGACGACTATTTCAACGTCATGCGTTCCATGCTGGAGAGGGAACGGGATTTCACCCCGGTGACTACCAGCGTCGTTGACAGACACGTACTGGCGCGGGGTTCGCAGGAACGGGTGGTGGACAACATCACCCGCAAGGACAGAGAAGAACACCCAGATTTAATCGTGCTCACCCCGACTTGCACCTCCAGTATTCTGCAAGAAGACTTGGAAAACTTCGTGGAACGAGCTCAATTGGATGCTAAAGGCGATGTATTGCTGGCGGATGTTAACCATTACCGCGTTAACGAACTGCAAGCAGCCGATCGCACTTTGGATCAAATCGTCCAATTTTACATTAACAAAGCCCGCAAAAAAGGCGATTTAGTAGAAGCCAAAAGCGAAAAACCATCTGTCAACATTATCGGTATGTCTACCCTGGGTTTCCACAACCAGCACGACTGCACCGAGTTGAAGCGTTTGATGGCTGATTTGGGCATTGAAGTCAACGAAGTTATTCCCGAAGGTGCTTCGGTTCATAACTTAAAAAGACTGCCCCGCGCTTGGTTTAACTTGGTTCCTTATCGGGAATTGGGGATGATGACCGGCGAGTATTTGCAAAAAGAATTCGGTACGCCGATGGTGGATATTACGCCGATGGGTGTGGTGGAAACTGCGCGCTGTATCCGCAAGATTCAGCAAGTTTTGAATGCTCAAGGTGCGGATGTTGATTACGAAAATTTTATTGACCAACAAACTCGATTTGTGTCGCAGGCTGCTTGGTTTTCGCGATCGATCGACTGCCAAAACTTAACGGGCAAAAAAGCCGTCGTATTTGGCGATAATACCCACGCTGCGGCGATGACGAAGATTTTGGCTCGCGAGATGGGAATCCACGTTGTGTGGGCTGGAACCTACTGCAAACACGATGCTGATTGGTTCCGGGAACAGGTAAGCGAGTATTGCGATGAAGTGCTGGTGACGGATGATCACGGGGCGATCGGAGATGCGATCGCCAAAGCGGAACCTTCGGCAATTTTCGGTACACAAATGGAACGCCACGTGGGTAAGCGGTTGGATATTCCCTGCGGCGTAATTGCTGCACCGATTCACGTCCAAAATTTCCCGATCGGCTACAAGCCATTTTTGGGTTATGAAGGTACGAATCAGTGCGTAGATTTGGTCTACAATTCCTTCACTTTGGGAATGGAAGACCACTTGCTGGAAATCTTCGGCGGCCACGATACCAAGGAAGTGATTACGAAGGGTATTTCGGCTGATTCTGATATGGGTTGGACGAAGGATGGACAGGCTGAGTTGAATAAAATCCCTGGTTTTGTGCGGGGTAAGGTGAAGCGGAATACTGAGAAGTTCGCGCGCGATCGGGGGATTGATAAGATTACCGTTGAGGTGCTGTACGCAGCGAAGGAATCTGTCGGGGCTTAGTTAATTGGGTAAGGGCATCTCTTGTTGATGCCCTTGCCGATCTATAAAATCTTGGACAGATCTCTTTCAACCCTTAATTTTGGAATTACTTCAGTGATTTTGAGAAGGAAGATTATTTCAGCATCCATTGCAATTGGTCTTATTGGCGGAACCGTTTATCTTGGCTTTCAGTCGGTAAAAGATAATCGTTTTGTAATTTGGTTCGGTCTTGCCTCTGCTATTGCCGCCCCCGTTGGTCTAAACTTATTTACTTACGCATTTAGGCGTTCTGATAGGGAAATTATACAGCAGCTTGCTAAAGTTCCAGAGATCGAAAGGTTAATAGAGCAGGCTAAAACTCAGGAGGAAAAGATCCAAGTTCTCGAAGCAGAACGTTCACGACTTGCAGAAATTGTAAAAATTGAGTCGCGGCGACAAGCAGCCTTGGATAGGATAAATAGCTTGGAGGGTGATGCTGTCAGGATTTTAGCTGAACTCGAAAATCTCGATAGAGAACTAATTTTAATAGATGAGCAGGTTTGCGGAAGTGCTATAAGTGAGGAAATTAGACGTTTAAGGGAACGTATAAAAGCTCGTGAAGATGGAGATGTCATTCTCCGAATTGGTTCTAGAGTTTATCGCATTGACCGAGATCTTATCAAAGCCTTACCTTTCGGACTTGGAAACCCATTAATTGCATATTTCCGGATCGCAGAAAATTTGGAAAAGGCAATGCTACCTAAACAGCGTCGGTAAAAAGGTTTAGCTGTACGGATGTATCCAATAAAAAGTTGATTATTGAATAAATTTTTCCATTATTTCTGCCCGCATTTAGTCAGATTCATCTTCCGATATTGCTTGATATTCCAAAAGCTGTTCCCCTCGGATAATCCACAATCTACCCGCAACTTCTGCGGCATCCAATCCGCGAATTAATATTTCTACTGCCGCTTGCAAATCTTGCGGTTTCGATTGAGAAGGCAGACGCAGTAACACAATCCCAGAAGAATCAGAAGGATTGTAGCGGAGGCGATTGCCAAACCCCCTATCCAAAGTCACCAAACATCTATCTTCCCTCCGACATATATCAATTAATAATTCATCCGGTGTTGAACTCAAATTTTGTTCCCGTACAGTCGCAACATCATGGCCAGCCAAACGTAACATCGAAACAACGCGGATGCTGCCCAAATTTTCATCAAGTTTTAACTTCACTTTAAAACTACCTTTTTTTCCGCCAGAGGAATTTCAACATAATAATCTCTTGCCAACTCAGCCCCATAAGCAATACAAGCCAAAACGTCTTCTCGTTCAATTCCCGGATATTCCTCAAGCAATTCTTCCAAAGTCATGCCGCTAGCTAGAAAGTCAAGAATGAGAGAAACCCAGATGCGATGACCGCGAATACACGGTTTGCCAAAGCAGATATTCGAGTCGATGGAGATGCGAGACAGTAAATTATTTTGAGTCATGTCTTTTCAATTAGATATTTTCCATCTTCGCGCATATCGGGAATAATTGTATCCCAATTAATAAGTTCTTGATTTTTTATTAATGATGCTTTGACAACTAAGACTCCACCAACATAATGAACGTCGCACTCTTCATCCATATTTGCTGGTTGGCTGTTGCCAGTTTCATCGGGTGGCGAAGCTACTTCCTGCTTTCTCCGCTGCCATAACAGAAAATCAGCAAAGTTGAGGATTTCTTGGAGTTCGATTTCAGAGAAATTTTTCAGTTTGTCAACAATTTGTTCTTGGATAGGTATCACGGCTATTTTTTCCTTGCTTAACACGATTGCTAGATTCAGTTTCACACCAGGCCTGAGCGAGCGCCCTTCTCAAACAAGCGTGCGATCGCCCACCTGAAAAATTGTTATAATATCAAATGAGCCAACCTTGCTCTCAGTGAAAAAATATGTCAACCCCTACACAAACTCCCCAAACAAGCACCCTTGAGATAACTATCAATCAGGAACAAAAAGAACTGTTAGAAAAAGCAGCTACCCTGTGGGGTCTTAGTCTGAGCGAATATCTGCTCGAAGTTGCTCTAAATCTAGCCGAAGAACTGCCACTTAAACCAGAAACGATCGTTCTTTCCGAACCAAATTGGGAAATTGTTACCTCAGCGATTGAAAACCCACCAGAACTTAACTCTAAGCTGAAAGCAGCGATCGAGAGGTATCGGCAAAAATACGATCGCAAATAAATAATGGAATGGATTTTTTGCTCAATAGATGATAGCAGGGTGATTCGGGAGAATTTTGACTGCGGTGTGCCGGAGTTAAATCAGGAGCTCAAAAAATACGCCCGACAAAATCAAAGAAAAGGCATTGCTAAAACTTGGGTGGCAATTCCTCAAGGCGGTGACGGTCAAGTAGCAGGCTATTATTCAATAAGTATGGCTGAATTACAACGAGAGTTACTGCCTGAAAATTACAGGAGAGGGTTGCCGCGCTATCCTCTTCCAGTCATGCGGATCGGCAAACTGGCGGTAACTCAATCAATGCAGGGTAGAAGACTAGGTGAGACACTGTTAATCGATGCTTTTAACAGAGTGATTCGTTTGTCGGAAGATATAGGAGTATTGGGAGTGATAGTTGACGCTTTCAACGAACAAGCTAAGGAATTTTATTTGCAATACGGGTTTATTGCCTTAGAAGGTGATGAACTTTCACTTTTTATTCCCATGACTAGGATATTAGAAGCTTTTACATAGGTAAAAGACAAAAGTTGGTCTTAGCTTAGAAAAGACGATCTCCCTTCTGAAACCAAGTGCGATCGCCCTTATTCCTCGCCGCTTTCTTCTGGCTCATTCTCCGCCTCAAAATCCACCTTCTCATAGACATCTGCCAGCGGCACTTCAACTTGAAAGAAATTAAAAACTAGCGCCACATCCTCTTCATCGTACTGACTATACGACCACCGCTTATTTTCCAACTTACAATACTGTTCTATATAAACCTGAGATTGATCGATCAGAATATACTCTTGAAATGTCGGCAGCGTTTGATAAAACTTAAACTTATCACTGCGATCGTAAGCTTTCGTAGATTTCGATAAAACTTCCACAATCACTTGAGGATTCATCACCGTATCCTGGCGATTATTGAAATACTCAGGTTTACCCGGAACTACCATCACATCGGGATAAGTATAAGTTCGCTTTTTCGGCAGCCACAGACGCACGTCACCGAAGAAAACTCGATAGTCTTGTTTTTTGAGGCCAAGACTTAATGCGATATAAATATTTCCAGCGATTTGATTGTGATTCGTAGTTGCACCTGTCATTGGAATAATTACTCCGTCGCGATATTCACTTTTGTACTCTGCTGCTTCTTCCAGGGCTAAATATTCTTCTGGAGTGAAGTAGCTTTGTGCTGTTGGCTGTTCTGTTGCTTGTAGAATAGCTGTCACGGTTTTTTCCCCAACTCAATTGATATTTTGCGTCCAGTTTAACATTGCCCGAAAGTCCGATCGCCCTCCTCAAACCAAGGGCGATCGCACGCTTATCAACTCACAACCAAAATTAATCGATCGGATCGAAAACTAAGGTCAATCTCGCAGCGGGAAGCAGTTGTTTGAGAACTCGCAAATGACCCTCTGCATCAGACCAACTGCGAAAGCGACCGACAACGACCCTTTGTAGATTCGGAAGCAAACGAACCACAATCCAGGGTCTGAGACGTTTCTCATACGGCATAATAGGTGTATCTCCTTTGTTAATTGGAGCCATAGCCAGTCCTGAGCCCTCGGAAAGCATCGGACTGGCTTTTGACTGAGTCTTGATGGGATTAGACGAATTGTAACATAATAAGCCCAAATATGTGTCAGTAGATTTTTAACAATAGGGTAACAACACGATCGGGAGCGTAAGCTTGTACCATTAAGAGCGTTGGCAAACAAACAAACATTTACATTGAGCAAGCGCGTTCACGTTACCTTTCCTGATTACGTATATGAAGCTTTGGATCGATGGGCTGACAAGCAAGGCAGATCCACGGCTAACCTGATAGCCTTTCTCGTGGAAACGGCTTTATTGGAAGCCCAACAAAGGGGAGAAGTACCCTCGGGGCCTGAAGATCCCAAAAGCGACACGTAAAGACTTCCCTCGTGGGTTACGGGGGCGTGTCGCGCGATCGCACTTATCGAAATTGATGAAAACTAGCATCAGCGCCCGCAGTTGGCGCCCAATATTTAAAATAATTCTCTGCTTTGTCCTCGCGATCGCGTATTAGTACATAAGTCCTCTCAGCAATCGAAAGTGCCAGTTTTTTAATTGTCCGTCGGCTAGTCAGGTGCAGGGAAACTCACAGAAAAATATCATTCTCAGTAACGATATTTCGACTATACATTCAATCCTATTGTGGGGCGGGCTTCTAGCCTGCCCCTAAAAGCTTATTGAGAATAGTACCCCATCTCAGGGGAAACGGAAATTGCATCCAAGGATTTCCTCCTTGAGGCCAATTGTGAAAACTGTACTGTTCGATCGCCCTCATCAATCCAACTTACCTAGATTAGACGCATCAACATATTTTAAACGAATGACTTATGAACTTCACAGCAAGACTCACACAAACCAGCTTACTCGGTTTAATGCTATTTGCCAGCAATCCAGCAGCAACCTTGGCTATAGGACAATCGAACACAAGCACTGCACCAACAGCGTCTCGCACTCAGTCTCCGATTGAAACCATACAAATAGCTAATGTATCCACTCCCCAAAAACTGGTGAGGGATTTTTGTGCTCGCAAAAGACAGAAAGTGGAAAACTATTTCGAGACTAGCAACTTTCGGATTTATCTGTGCTACAACCACGCCAATCAACTATATTACTACGGCGTTAAAAAGAGTAACGGCAGCACAATTGCCCTGCGTGCTCGAACTGAAGAGGGGACTGGTTATGTGGCAAAAAATGGCACCTACGATTACATCGTTACAGGAGCCAGCCTTAGTATTTATAACAAAGGCAAACGCATTCTCGAACAACGAGTGATTCGCTCCCTTTAGTATTTAAATGCGATCGCTCTTTCAAGCCCCGACTTCTTCAAAAAGCCGGGGATCTAAGAGAATATCTGGCTTTTCTGCTGAGGCAGACAAAAGTTTGTGTAATTTAACCTCGAACTCAAATGACCGGCGCTTCGCCACATTTGAGTTTGAGGTTAATATCGTTTCCGGTTGCATCGGAATAATAAAATCGACTCAACAGTTAACACTCAACCATTCAGTTTTTCTACTCACAGTCAACAGTCAACAGTCAACAGTCAACAGTCAACGATAATTCCGGTGCAACCGGAATTGATATAACAGGTTTCAAGCGCCGAATAATCTCAAAATAAAAAAACCCTCCCCAACAAGGAGAAGGGAGGGTGAAAAGACAGTGAGAAATTTAATTTTTTGCAGAATTAACAATAAGGAGTTACATCTTCGCCACACTCGTCAGCCAAATAACATAAAGCACGAAAGCGCAGCCCTACCACTTGCTCGTAAAGCGGATTTAACTTGCACAGCGGCGGAATGGACAATAAAGTGCGATCGCCAATTTTGACTTCTCGCTCAAACGGACACTGGCTGGGAATAAACTTACACAGCAACCGAGCCAACTTTTGACTTTTAATTGCAGTGTTATCAAGCCATTGTTTTAGCGGATGCAAGGGGTCAAAGTGTGGCTTTTGACCGTAAGGTTGAGAATTTGTAGCGACATTAACGGCTGTTTCTTGTTTGCCAAATCCTACCCAATTTGGCAGAGTTCGGTAGGAGACTGTATGCTCAAATACGTTCATTTTGCTCTCTTCCTCTTTTATAACGAGGTGCCAATAACTCTTTGTAGAGCTTGTGCCATATTATCTACAATCAGTATCTACAGCATCTCGTTTGGCTTTACCGGATTGAACTTCTTAAATTAATGACTTAGGGCGAGAAAAGTAGTTCCTGATTTTTTTTAAAGACGGTGTTCGCTCTAAAAACTGTCCTCATTTCAAGCCCAACAATTGATTGATAGGGTAAAAATTCTGTCTTCTACGTTCTAGCTTCAACCTTCGGTTGACTCTCCTTTTGTAGTTCAATTACAATTGTGACGCATTCAGGTGAATTATCCTATACGTGAAAATGCGGAACTTTTAATAAAACTTATAATATTTCTAAATAAGCTCTGCTGCAAAAAACCGTGAAACCTCGACCCCACAATCTTTGCTCGCGATCGCCCAGAAACTTCTACAATGAGAAAAAATCGGTATCACCGCCCTCACCACCCATGAGTAACCCAGAAACCAAAGCTATCACCCGCGAATTGCAAAGCCACGCCGCCATTCTCGGTGGCTTCGTCTCCCTCCTCTGGATTATCGAAATTGTCGATGTATTCCTGTTCCGAGGCAGGCTGAATGCCTACGGAGTCCGCCCCCGCAGCCTCGACGGACTTGAAGGCATCCTGTTCATGCCTTTTCTGCATGGCAGTTTTGCTCACTTAGCCGCCAATACCCTCCCTTTTGTGACATTGGGTTGGTTGATTATGCTGCGAGAAATTAGCGACTTTTTTATCGTGAGTGCCGTCACTGTGCTAGTCAGTGGATTAGGAGTTTGGCTGACTGGCGCGCCTAACTCCGTTCACATTGGTGCCAGCGGATTAATCTTTGGTTACTTCGGCTTCTTGCTGCTGCGGGGCTATTTTGAACGCAGCTTTACATCTATTTTTTTATCTTTAATTGTCGGTTTCTTCTACGGCAGTTTAATTTGGGGAGTTTGGCCCTCGCAGCCGGTAGTTTCCTGGCAAGCGCATTTCTTTGGCTTTGTCGGCGGCGTATTAACAGCTCAACTTTTGGGTCGCCAGAAACGGCGAATTAACTAGAATAAGACTGAGGCTGCATCCTATCATCACCTTGGTTTATTGCTCATAAATTATCTAAAAGCGTAGGTTTTTTGTCAATAAACCTGGTTTCTTGTGTAACAATTGCGTCCCGGATAGCAAGACTAACTGCTGACCAATAATTCAACGCGGGCCGGCAAGCACACAGTAAAAACCGAACCGCAACCTAACTCGCTTTCGACGTGCATATCGCCACCCATCATCACGCAAAAGTGACGGCTAATAGTCAATCCCAAACCGGTGCCGCCATACTTGCGCGTAGTTGAGGCGTCGCCCTGCATAAATGCTTGAAATAAATGCTGCAATTGTTCGGGGGGAATCCCAATACCCGTATCAGCTACGCGAAAAATTATTGAGTCGGAAGGTTCTGCTATTTCTGGAGTTGTTAAGCTGTCATGTTTAACTCTTTCAATGCAGAGGGTAATAGTGCCACCTTCCGTAAATTTGGCTGCATTGCTCAGCAGGTTGAGCAATATTTGACGAGTTTTGGTAATGTCAGCATACATCATGCCCAAATCGTCAGCACAATCAACTTCAAACTTATTAGAATTTTTATCTACCAAGGGTTTGACAGTAGAAACTACCTCGTCAATTAAATTGACCGGGTTGAAAGTTTCTAGGTAAAGTTCCATCCGCCCCGCTTCAATCTTAGAAATATCTAGAATGTCGCTAATTAAAGATAGCAAGTGTTTGCCCGCTGTTTGAATTTTTTCCAAGTCGGGGATAAAATCTTCGCAGCCTAAATCCTCAGCGTCTTCTTTGAGCATATCGCTGTAACCAATAATCGCGTTGAGGGGAGTTCGCAATTCGTGGCTCATGTTAGCTAAAAAGGCGCTTTTGGCTTGGTTTGCAGCTTGAGCGGTTTGGGCTACTTTTTGGAATTCTTCTGCTAATTTGCGCTGGGTAATATCTTCGGCAATACCCACGATGCGGTAAATTTCTCCGGTTTGGCTGCGGACTGGAAAAGCCCGATCGCGCACCCAGCAAACTGAACCGTCGGATCGCACTACCCGATACTCCTCATCATAATCGCCCCGCACCTGTTTCGCAAAAGCAGCCTTGACGCGATCGAGATCCTCCGGGTGAATAGCATCCCAAAAAGCCTCCGGTTCTGACTGCAAACTCTGACAGCTCAAATTCCATATTTTTTCGCAAGCAGGGCTCACATAAACTAGCTGCTTTTGATTGGGTTCTCTAATCCAAAATACCTCATGAATATTTTCTGCCAACTGGCGAAACCGCTCCTCGCTAGCCCGTAACTTCTCCACAGCACTGTGAAATTCAGTCACATCCTGAATCAGCGATGCCACCCCAATGATGCTGCCGTCAGCATCAACCAAAGTCGTATTGTACCACTCGCAAAGAATAATTTTGCCGTCTTTTCTGAGGTTCTCGTTAAGACTGGTAACTCCTCCTTTATTAGTGAGCAAAGTTATAGATAGTTGCCTGACATACTCCTTAGCACTTTCAGGAACTATGAGATCGACTCCGTGGCGTCCCATAGCTTCCAAGCGGTTGTATCCAAAAATTCTTTCCGCTGACAAATTCCATTCCGCTACTTCAAAGTTGAGATCCCATTCAATCGCTCCCAAAGGAGTTTGGTGAAGATGGAGAGCCAGTTTTTGCTGCGAGTTTTTCAGAGAAATAATTAATTGATTTTTGTCGGCGATCGCAGATTCTACCCGATCTTCGAGAGTAGTAAACGACTCTTCCAATTGATCGGCCATCATATTAAAGGAGCGAGCCAGGACACCCACCTCATCCTCCCGATCTACAGACGCCATCAAGCGGGAATCTACCGCCATCCCGTCCCATTCTCCCCGTGACAAAGCCTCCGCAGCCTTGCTCAAACGCCGAATCGGTACAACAATCCACCTAGAAGTTAGAGCGCCAATCGCCGTTGCCAGCACCAAAGCACCCAGACACATCACCACAGTATACCGAGTGTTGGCATTAATCCTTTCCATAAAATCGGCTTCAGGAACCGTCACCACAATCAACCAGTCGAGACCCCTGCTGTCTGAGAGTGGCGTCACCTGTAGAAATTGCCGTTGACCGTCGATCGTAAAATCTAACTGGCGAGATCTGTCAATTTTGTGCAAATCCCCGAAGCGTTCTGTCAAATAGCGGGCACTCGATCGAATTAGAACATTCTTGCTGCTGGTTGCCACAATCCGTTTCGCAACACCATTGCTAACAATAAATGGCGGTTCCAGAGTAGAATTTGCCACCAATTGCCCAGACCTTTCTACAATAAAAGTCTGTCCTGATTTGCCAATTTTTAGAGTTTCCAAGAATTGATTGAGCTTGGAAAGTGCCAAGTCAGAACCCAGGATGCCAATCAGTTTACCATCCTCGCCATAAACTGGTTGAGCAGCCGTAATCGCTAGTTTGGGAGCGTCAAAATAATTATAGATTTTACTCCAAGTCGGTTGGCCTGCGCGCACCGGAGCTATGTACCAAGGTCGGACACGGGGGTCGTAGTTGAGAGTAGTTTTTAACAGCTTGGTTGGTTCCTCCAACTCTGACAGCCCGTAGCCCTGCAAATTATAGCCAGTAGATTGATTAGAAATCTGAATTTGCAACTTGCCGTCGTCGAGGCGTTCAACTCCAATAAAATCTTTTTCTTCGGATGCGAATTGAATGTAGCTAATTTTATCAAAAATTTGGATTTGTTTGTAGAAGTAGCGTTGCAAACTATCACTATCCCGCACGTTCACAATGCCGAGACGGATGGCATCGAGATTGAGCTGATTGATTTGGTGTGGCGTTTCAATATAACTATTAATATGTTGCTGGATACGCGATGTGACTTCTGTTCGCAGTTGTGCGGCAACATCGTTGACGGCTATGCGCCCGTTCCGCAGCGACAGCCACCCCGTCAACCCTACCGCAGCGAAAGTCTGAAGGGCAAAAGGCACAACAAGGACGATGCGAATTGGCACTTTGCCCGACATTTTTAAAATCGGGTCGGTTAGATATTTGATTGGCATGGTAAAGCAGAACTATTATTAACCCACAACATTCGGGCCAAGTACAAATTGATGAGCGCAGGTTTTGAAGTTGAGATGGTTTTAGTAGGCAAAGTGCTGTTAATAACTCGGAATCTGCCGCTGGCAACTGAATTTTTAACGACTGCCACCGCCATCTTAGCGCGATCGCGAGCTTTGGGAACATTGGCATCGAGATGAATGCAGTATCAATCTTGGACGTACTCTACACGCTCATATTATTATAGATTTTGAGATTAAAGAATTAAATAATTGGGAAAAAGAGATTCTGTAAGGGTTTAGAACTTGCCTGCTGTTCCATTCTTTTTTTAGACTGGTATCTAAAACCTGGTGTTTTTAGCGTGGCGGCGGGCTGCAACGAACTATTTTCGTGAAAAACAACCGATGGATAGCCGCCCGTGCGTCCAGCACTAACTATTTTTCCCATCCTGACGGGGGCTAATCAAACCAATCGAGTTTTTGGTTGACTCATGCCTGAAATGAGGTATTTTGGCGTTTCAACCTGGTTGCTGCGTCAGTTCTATTTGACCGATAGCGCGATCGAAAATTATAAGTTTTCACAGCAACTGCAATTGATATCTCCACAAGCAGCTACTTTTGATAGAGTGCAACTTAATTGCGACTAGGTAAAATAAGCATAGTAGGATGCAACTAGCGGAGGCATGGATGATGAACGCAGTTATTGCTACTCTTGGCACTGCTCTCGGACTGAGCTCAATTTTTATCGGTTTGACCCCGGCGGTTCTCGCCCAACAAAGACTGCAACCAACGCCCCAATATTCGGAAACGACTTTATCTGGGGACTCGTTGAGGACTGTGGAGGACAGAACATTAGACTCGGACTACCAAAACTTGATTGGTGAACCAGAAACGGCGGCTAATTCTGCTAGAAGGGAAAGAAGCTTGGGGGATACATTTCGCCTCAAAATCGAAGGCCCATTGGAATTTATTACTACTCCTTCGGACGCCCAGCGTCAAGGAAATCCTTTACCTCCAAAACAAACCGACAGCGGTACAGAAGCGGGAGTTCAGCTTCAGCTAGGACTTTAGCAATTTTAAATGAATTCATTTAAAGCAAGCGAGCGATCGCGGAACCCCATATTTGATTCTCGGAGTTATTGTGACTGCGATCGCTTTTTTATCTGAGTTTTATCACCAGTTTTGTGCGGTTTCCATCACACATGGTTCTCTATTGTGAACCTAGAATTAGACCAATTAAACTTCCGATACAGACTGATTAGATACATATCTTTACAATAGCGCATAAAACTGGCGGTGAAGGTAATGAGAAAGGCTCAACTGATCGATTATTTGCGGGGAGAGTTGGCGATATCGCATTCGGCGATCGCCGTTGCTCTTCGACACGGTGAACAAGATGCCAGCGAACTGCCAATGGTTCTGTGGCAATACGGGTTAGTAACACTGGAACAGTTAAACCTGATTTTTGATTGGTTGGAAGCTCAGCCGACTTAGCAATTTAAAATCCTGATTTAAAAAATATGGATATCGGATTGCAATTTTTTAACAAATAAAGCTTGCACAAACGGTCGTCGGAAAGTATAGGGTTGAGTGTTGAGGTTCAGGGTCGGTATTATTTTGTCGCAAGTAGAAAAATACAAATATACAGTAGGGACACAGCACTGCTGTGTCCTCATTTTTGTTGCCGCCTAAAATAAACTGCTTTCAATCTGTCGAAGATGCGATCGCCGACGGCATCAAACAGACGGCATGAAACAAACCCCAGCAACTTTTAGGCTGCCGGGGCTTGTCTTGTTTAATTTGGTGGCGGGAAGTGGATTTGAACCACTGACCTTCGGGTTATGAGCCCGACGAGCTACCAGGCTGCTCTATCCCGCGTCGCTTTATCTCTCTTTAGTGGTTTCCAAAAACAAAACCCTGAAACCTTAACGATTACAGGGTTCGCTTGAATTTGGTGGCGGGAAGTGGATTTGAACCACTGACCTTCGGGTTATGAGCCCGACGAGCTACCAGGCTGCTCTATCCCGCGTCGCTTTGTCTCTCTTTAATATAAACATATCTTTCTGAAAATTGCAACCCCTAAATCAAAAAAACTTTTTAGATGATGGGAGGGGTTGCTGAAATCGGCGAGCGAGTCTCGATCGCCCTAAAGCATCGAAACTTCCCCAATTACCTCCAAGCGCTTGAACTCGCTGAGAGTTAGGTAAGTCTCCGCCAGAGTTTCGGCGATCGTCGGAGTAATCCACCCCAACTGCTTGAGCAAGTGAATCGCCACAGCAAATTGAGCGCGCTTTCCTCCATCCGTCACCTTAATTGCCAAGCCCATGCCTTCGCCAACGCGGCCAATGCACTGCACCCCTTCGGCGCCGGACTTGCTCACCAATTCCCCTTGAGTCAAGCGCATCAGTTCCGTGTCAAATTTGCCCTCACCGGCAACCATCATCGGGTGATGAGTCATAGCGCGGACAATCCGCTCCATCTCCACATTGTCGCCGGAAGCCAATTTAGCGTACAAAGAGGCCATTTGCCCCAACTGCAACAAATAGGTAGGAGCGCCGCAGTCGTCACGAGCGCTGATAAACTCTTCGGCAGGCATTGCCAGCAACTCAGCCACTTTGCCCAAAATAAGCTGCTGGACAGGATGTTTGCGGCGTAAATAAGTGTCCAAGGGCCAGTGCAGTTGCTGGCAGACAGCCAGCATTCCGGCGTGTTTGCCGGAGCAGTTGTATTGCAGGGCGCTCTTTTTGCCTTCGGGAATGGGGCATTGAAGTTTAGAGGGGTCAATGTCGCAGCGCCACAGGACGTTAAATACCTGGCGCGATTGCTCGATCGTACCTTGATGGGAACTGCAAATAATCGCTAAATCTCGATCGGTCAATTCGTAGCGTTCTAAAGTGCCAGTCGCCGTCACCGCCAAAGCTTGAAAAGGCTTGAGTGAAGAACGGACAAATGTGGCCGTTTCCGAGTTACCGGCAACAGACAGAACGCGCCCGCGCTTGTCGCAGACAGCGGCCTGGGCGCGGTGCCTCGATTCCACAATACCTTCGCGCAGCAGTGTGACTTCCAGTTCGGGAGCTTGGGTTCGTTTTCCCCTTGTCATATCAATTTTAGATTTTAGATTTTAGATTTTAGATTGGGGCCGATGGAAGTTATGAGTTGCGAGCTGCCAGTTAAGAGTTATAAAGTTAATCTTTCTGCGATCGTTTCTCACTCATGCACTCCGTGTGCGTTGTTGGCTGTGGGCGGCAATCTCAAAACTCAAAACTCCCTTCCATTCCCGATTACAAACAACTCCAAGTTAGTCCCCCGGCAACCAGCAACACTGTCAAACCATAAAATGTTTGCCGCAGACGCCTGAGAATTGGTTCTAGTTGGTAGTTGACAATCAACTGATCTTGAAGCAAAACTTCGGGAGTTTTAGGCCAAGATTGACAATCGTACCAGCCAGACTCTTCGTAGACGACCGTGGGATTTGAAAGGCGCGATCGCACGTAGAACCAACCCAAGTAGAGTCGCAGCAAAGCTAATCCTAGAATAAAACCGGCACCTGCGGCACCGCACAGGACAAACTGAGCTGGATACTTGACAGGAGCAAAGCTAGAAGCAGCTATCGGTCCCGATACCAAGCAACTCCAAGCCCACACCCAAGCTAGTTTGGCCAGGTATCCGGGCCAATTGAGTGTTACCCAGCTAAAAAACCAGGATTCTTTAAGTTCTTGGTATTCATTGATCGGTCGCTGTTCTTGCGGAACGGGACAAATAGAAGCAGAAACGTTTTTCACATTAGCCCTCCTCACGGCGTGGGGGAAAAGTCAATGCGTTCGGCGTGTCCCCAGAACGCTTCTAAATTGTAGAACTCCCGCTCTTGAGGCTTCAAAATGTGAATGATCGCGTCGCCGTAGTCCATGACGACCCAACTAGCGTCTGATAGGCCTTGTGTACGTAGTGGCAAGCGTTGCCACTCTTCTTCAACTTGGTCTGCTATCGCTTGGGAGATGGCTCGTACCTGCACGTTGGAAAATCCGGTGATGATCGCAAAGTAGTCTGCCAAAAAGCATACTTCAGACACCCGGAGCAATACAATATCTACTGCTTTGCGGTCATCTGCTGCTTGGGCAACGGTCATGATCATGCCACGGGCTTCGTCGGGGGAGGTGCCGTCCGTTGCTGTAGACTGGGCCTTGGAGTATTCGAGTTGAGTTATATCTGACATTAAGTGTTTAATTTCCTAATTGATAGGGTAAGGGGGAATCGGTGAGCTATTCGCTTTCGATTGTTGGCAGTTTGAGACGGGAAATAGGAGTTAGGTTGAAGCCAAAAGTAAGGACAGAATTTCTGGTAAATTTTACTTTTAACTTGTGATTTGTTTGATCGACTGCTTCGTCGAATTTCCTGTTTCCGGCGATCGAGCCATTTGCAGCGCCCAATTGCGGGTAAGTACGGTGCGGGGGTGGATGTAGCAGCGAGTTTCTAGCAAATATTTAACAGAATAATCGCTAGTTTGCCACACGGCTGCATAAAGATTTTGCCAGCTTGCCTCGCGCAGTGCTTCTAGTTGGGCTGTGTTGCCGCGGCTTGGCTCTATGGTATCTGCTATGAATACGGTACAACTGAGCTGGCTCATGTTTGGTCTGCCGAGGGTGTGATGGGCGATGGCGTCCAAAATTTCTCGATCGACCACCCCGAATTCGTCTCTGGCGACGATCGCGCTGGCGTCTGCGTGCAGCAAATGCGGGTGTGCTTCCAACACTGAGTCTAACTCTAAACCTTCCTTCTGGGCCATGTGCAGCAGCAGTTGAGGTTTGAAGTATTTTGCCAAATCGTGCAACAAACCGGCAGTTCGGGCTTTTGCTTCGTCGAGGCCGTAATGGCGAGCCAAGTCACCTGCTGTCTGTTCGACTCCCAGAATATGTTTGATACGGGCAGCAGGAACTCTGTCTGACAGCCAAGCTAGGACGTTTTCGCGCGCGGGTACAAGTGTCAAATATTAACTCCTCCATTGTAGGATCTACTATTTTAGCGTTTTGTTTTGATCGGCTGCTGTGTCGGGCACACAGCGGTGTGGTGATATCTGGGATGGGGAGGGGTGAAGGGGGCGAAGGGGGTGAAGGGGGCGATCGGCTGTTTGGCAGATACGTTATCTTTTCTGGTAACTCCTGGAATCTTCAAAACAGTCCCTACCTGAACAATTAGTCTAATGGGCTTGCTATTTTTGGTAATTATCTCATTTTTTCTATTTTTAGTCTGTGCCATCCAAGGTTATTTTGTCGTTTAGCCGCTGCTTGCTTCTCTGGGAATTTTTATGATTATTTTGTTAATTCAACATAAAAAAATCCCTAAAAACTTTAATCAACATGGTTGTAACGGGAAGTCAAAAGTCTTTTTCAGTAATCTGTATTTTACTTTTAATCGGGGTAGTCAGGGCTTTCTGGATGGCGGAGGAGACAGTTCCCATTCTCGTAGATAGGGGACTTAAATCGCTCAAACATCAGTATTTAATTTTTTTGGTATTTACGTTAAAGAACGTTATTTTTGTACTGCTAGGAACATTTTGTGAGACTCTAACTAGGCACGGTTTCAATCGCTTATATTATTTGGGCAAAGGCGCCAATATTTTCTCAGCATGACTCGCTGCCACCGCCGCAAATAAAGCTTCATAATGATTCAAAGCTTCCTCAAATCCATAATTCTCCACAGCATAATTTCTGCCTTGCTCGCCCAACGCATCCACCTTAGCAGGGTGCAGGTACAAATCCTCAACCGCCTCAGCCAAAGCCTGCGGATCTTCCGGCGCTACCACCACCCCGCCACCGCTCTGCTGCACTGCTTTCTGGGCCGTACCAGTTTCAGGAACCGAAGCCAAAATTGCCCGACCGCTGGCGAGAATTACTTGAATTTTTGAAGGCATATTGAAGTTAGTAACGCGGCGCTTTTGTACGACTAAACTAACATCAGCAGCAGCTAACAATTCGGGCAATTTTTCTCGCGGTTCAAATGGTAGCAGCATTACATTATTAGCTTTGTAAGTTTCGCAATCTTGTTGCAAGCGCGCCAAGGCTGTTGATTCCCCCACAATTACAAAAGCGATTTCGGTTAGGTGTTTCAAACGAGCGGCTGCTTGGACAACTGTTTGCAAGCCTTGAGTGAGGGCAATATTGCCCGCGTAGAGAACGACAAATTTGCCCTTGAGTTTGTGAGTTTCTCGAAATGAGTTACTTTCCTTGGGTAAGGGGCGAATAAAATTGACATCAACCCAATTGGGCACGCACACTATTTTTTCCGGGGGTACTCCCTGAGAGTGCAATTTGGTGATAAAACCGCTGTCGATGACGCTGACTTGGCTGGCTGTGCTGTAGGCCAATTTTTCCAAAGCGTCAGCAATGCGAACTAGCAGTCCGTTTTTTTTGACCAAGCCGACGCGCACGGCTGCTTCTGAGACGATATCCTGAACGTTGAGGACGATCGGGCAAGCGCGAATCCAGCCGTAAAAGGCGACTGGGACGCAAATCGGTAAAGGGGGCATTGTCGAGAAAATCACGTCGGGACGCCAGCCTCTGAAAGCTTGGACGGCGCTGGAGACAACAAAACTGCCGTCTAGCACAAGTCGGTCTAGGAGGCTGGGGTGGGGGCCGTTGACGCGCAGATAGCTGCGCTGAATTGTGACACCGTTGTGTTCTTCTGTAAGGTAAAATTTGCCCTCATATTGCGGATAAATCCGGCGCTGCGGATAGTTGGGCATTCCTGTGACGACTCGGACTTGGTGGCCGCGCTTGACTAAGCCTTGCGCTAGTTCTGTCATCAGGGGGGCAATGCCGATCGGCTCTGGATAGTAGTTATATGAATAAATTAGAATACGCATAATATTTATTTTGAAGCAAATTGTCCTCCAGCCGCGTGCATCGAGCCTGTACCCGCAGAATTGCCGAGGATGTGGTTGGGTTCCGGGTAGGACAATAGGGGAGCGAGGGGATCTTCCACTCCTTGCGAAAGAAGCCGCCCTGACCGGGCGGGTATCACGCCCTCAGGTAATGTTTTTTCGCATTACCAGGCAGTTTCGGCGATCGTCGGTACGGATATACCGAAGGTCGTCTGTGAGCTTGTACATGAACACCAGTCCCCTTTCTCCCTCTCTGTCCAAAGGATCGCGCTGCTCTTGCATGATTGAGTGCAGCTTTGCTTCTAAGTTGAAGGGTTGACCCCTGTCCCAAATCCTAATTTCTAAGTAATCGGCAAACACTTTTACCTCAATGTCGATGGGTGTCGTGGGGGGCAAGTTCTGGTGAGCGTGTCGGACAGCGTTTGTAAAGCCTTCGTTGATTATCAGCCGGCACTGCCACCAGAAATCCGCTGGTATCATGGGCAAAACGATATTCTCCAACCATTCCAAAACGGATGTTAAAGCATTCAGGTCTGTTTCAACCTGCAGGTGCCACTCGGCCTTTGGTTGCTTGTCTTTCATCTTTCTTCCCCCTGGTCGGCCCCCACCACCGCTGTACTCAGCGCCGGAGGGAGAGAAAAAGGAGGGCAAGGTCTTGGCAACATATTAGTTAAGTCAAGCTTGAGTTGAAGAAGCCCGTTTTGCCTCAAGGTGAGCATTCCTTTCGCACCATTTACTCGCACAGCAAATGAGAGACTTCCGATACTGTAATCCGCCTCGGTAGGGCGTTTAAATAGGGAAAATTCCCGAGTCAGCTTGCGAGGAAGTGATTTAAGCTTCGACCGTGTTAGCAGTCGCTACTTTTCTAAACACAGGTGAGTTCTTCTCGTCCTCGAAAATCATGCTGGGATCATTTGAGTATGACCTCGAACTCGCCAATTGCTAATTATTAATGCTCTGATTGCAGAGCTGGCAACTAGCTGTGCATTTTCTGGGCGTGTGAATTTTAACACTTAATGCTAACGTAGGTACCGCTAGCGATCGTCTGCTTGACTAAGTATCGAGTTCGAGTTCCCGCCCCCCTCGTTGGCAACAGCACCTCAAAGTTCAGTGGTGGGTTGTTGAGGGTTCCTAAACAGCGCCACTATTTTTGTTAAACAGGACTGTTACAGTTTTGACAATTAGTTTGAGGTCATACACCAGGCTCCAGTTTTGTTGGTATTTTAAATCTAAACGGATGACATCTTCAAAATCGCGGACTTGAGAGCGACCGTTGACTTGCCATTCCCCTGTCATCCCGGGTTTGACATCCAAACGCTGCCACTGAGGGACTTCGTAACGCTCAACTTCGTCTGGGGTAGGCGGTCTAGTGCCGACTAGACTCATTTCGCCTTTGAGCACGTTCCAAAACTGCGGCAGTTCGTCGAGGCTGGTTTTGCGTAAGATGCGCCCGACCTTGGTAATCCGCGGGTCGTTGTCATTTTTGAAAAATGCGCCAGAAGCCTGATTTTTGATTTGGGCTTTCATGGCTTCGGCGTTGGTACACATCGATCGAAATTTCCAAATCCGAAATTGTCTGCCCATCCAGCCACAGCGGGTTTGACCGAAAAATATCGGGCCTGGATCGTTGATAGTGATGGCTGCAGCTATGGGTACGAGCAAAATTCCTGTAATTATCAAACCGACTATTGCCCCAACAATGTCTATCAGCCGCTTCACCCACGATTGCACTGAGGGGTGGGTCATCGGTAGCTGATTGTCCGAGGGCTTGGTCTCTGTGGGAGTTGAGGTTGCAGAGGGCTGCTCGATCGTTAGCACTTGATCTAGGCTGGTGAGAGCAAATACTGCCATCACCTGCGGCTTGAGGCTTCGGAGCACCAAGTCGCTACCACGCTGTTTGGCAAATTTCAGATTGCTGACTAAAGCACCGATCCCGCTACTGTCGATGAATGTCGTCTGACTGAAGTCTAGGACAATCTTGCTGGGAACGGTGGTGCTTTCCGAAAAAAGTTGCTGGCAGGTTGTCTTGAAGTTTACAGCTTCAAGTACGCTCAAGCGCACGGGTATGTGAACTGAGGGAATCTCGTCCGAGTACGTTACCCGAAAATCTGCCTCTGGGGTTTGACTGACCATGAAGTCCTGGTTTCAAATTTCAAGCTTATGTCTTTAGCCTATTCTGTCCTAGCAGCTCCACCTTTACCAAATATTATGGTTAACAAAAGGCTAGCTTTATACAAACTTTACAAAAACGCCTGCAAACTCGCCCGCCGAGAATGATATCAAAGGCAAAAATAGACTTAAGTCTACCAGTGCCAGTTTTGGCCCAAAGATTTTTGAACGCAGTCGCGGCCAAACTTTAACATCGGAATCAAGATTTTTGTGGATTCAGGCCGATTAATCTTGTCGTTAATCATTTTGGTGCCTGTCTTGCACCGGATAGCCATCGCAGTTAACAGTTAACAGCTAACCCACAAGTCAACAGTTAACGGTTAACTGGAAAACCCCCGTAACCAGCGTCGGGGGATGAGGTTAAGAATTGTAGACGTTTTCTGACTGGGAGGTTTCGCGGGTGATGGGTTTGACTTTGGCTTTGGCTTTGGCTGCGTTGCGTTTGAGGGCCTGGAGACGAGCTTCGTATTTAGCCCGCTGCTGTTTTTTGGAGGTTTGCTCAATTAAGGTTTTTAAGGCGCTGCCGAGGCTTTTGTAGGCGTTTGGGAGAGTGTAGCCGAAGCGGGTGGCCAGGGCCAGGGCTTTTTCGTCGGCGTCTATTGCTTCTTTTAAACTTTTCTCTCCGTTGTTTTTTTGGAAAAGTCTCCAGCCGGAGACGCCACACAGGGATAGGGCCAGTAGCAGCAGCAAGCCGTCTTGCACCCAAAGTTCGCCGACGGCGCCGCCTAAACCAATGGCGAGGGCTGCCATTTCCCAACCGTCTCTGGGGATGGTGTCGTTTTGGATTCTGGCGACTTCGTGCCAAAATAGGAGGTTGCGCTGATCCATTGCTAGCTGTTCCCAGCGGATCAGGTCTATTTGGATTTCTACCTGGTCTTTGCCTATTTCTTCGCTGCGGATCAGGGTAGGATTAACTTCTATTGTTTTTTCTACTGTTACCCAACTTTGGAGTTCTGGGGGCAGTATGTTTTTCAAGCGCCGGATCTCACTCATCTCGGCTCTTGCTGTAGAGGTTGCATAGGATGTCATAGCTCCGGCCTATTGATTTTCCAAAGGTTAATATGTGTCTGTTTCTGGAGTATAGCAAACCTTGAATCCAAATATAGTCGAGTAACGGGGGTCGATCGACCAATACTTGCACTTTTACTTGATTTTAGTCTCAGGGGGCGATCGCAACTGCCGACTCGATCCTTGACTTTCGACTATTTCATCAACGGTTCGATTTCTTTCCAGAATTTCGACCAAGCCGACAAAACTTCTGCCTTAGAAGTTATGCCTTTTTGAACTAAAACAACTCCGTCAAATACTTCAGGAATTCCGTACAAACCTCGCCGTAGAGCTTCATGGGTAAAACGCACTACCGCCAGAAATCTAACTCGGTCAACGGGAACTTTTAAATTGTTTGGCTGCAACTGCCACAAGTCCCGAAACTCATAATCGATAGCTAATTTTTTTTAAAGTGGCGAAAACTAAATCCGTGTAATATGAGTCTAACAGCTTGTTTTATCTTCGATTACGGGATATCTTTTTTATGGCAAATAAAGTCATGTAACTCTTCTTTTTGTCCCCACATCCTCTCTTTTTTTGCCTCGTTTAACATTCATTTTTTTCTCTTTTTTTGCTACATGAGCGCGATCGCCCACAGTCGGGTGTTCGAGCGCGCACAGTAGCGAGTCGGATCGCGCGCTGCTGGCACTAACTGCTGGTCTTCCCCCTTTCCTTCTTGCAGTGGACTTACCACTTTTCGGGGATTTACACACATCATTCAGACGCGATTTAAATGATTAAAGTGACTTCAAAATACCGCTTTCCAACTGATAAATTGCTGCCATAATCCCGCTTTCAGGATTGGTAAGCAGGGACTTTTTCACATCTTTCAAGTATTCTAAAATGTGTTCCCGCAAAATCGGTCTTTCTACTTTGACTGTGTGATTATAATCCCACAAATCCCAAATGATAATTCCGATGCCGACAATCGGATCGATTAAACTTACTCCCAACTGACTAGCCACTGTACCGCCTGTTTTTGTGGCTACCTTGGCGGCGGCTTTGCTGGCCACTTTTGCCGTAACTTTACTACCAACTTTAGCTGCGACTCCCAAAATCAAGGGTTTAGCAACCAAGTACCCACTGCCGCCAACTAATACTTTTAATGATAAATTCGAGACGTTTCCTTTGTCGCTAATTGTGGTAGCAATATCGTTCAGATATTTGTCCCACTGTACTTGCGGTATATTATAATTGTTTTGAACTACTTTCACATTCTTGCTAACTTCTGATATGTACAAATTAGCAGTATCTTGAGTGATTAATTGAAAGCGCAGTTGAGCGTTTTTTGGCACCAGCACGCGGTTAGCAAATTCTCTTTGAAAGTCTTCGGTTAATTTTTCGGAAACAGCTTGAGAAGCTGCTGTCATATCAAATCTGTTGAGTACGGCAGATTTCACAAAATTAAAAGGTACGGTAAACTCCATCTTTTTTTGAGTGAAGTAATCAAAGTACCAATCGAGAAAACTATTGTCTACTCGTGCAATTACTTCGCTTTCCCATTTATCCAACTCTTTTGATGCGAAAGTTTCGGCTGTTGTATGGGATTTTTGGATGGCGTTTTTAATGTCTTGGTTGACTTTGCTAAAATCGTGTGGCGGCGAGACTACAACTGCTGTGGTTCCTGTATTTGTTAGTGACTGGGAAATTAGAAAATTACCTAATAGGGGAATGATGACTACTAAAATTACGATCGTCCAAATCATCGGCGTCACAGTTTTGATAAACTGACCGATAACTCTGAGACGTTCTGTTTTCTCTGAATAGCTAATTTTTTCCTTGTCTTGACTCATGGCGGTTTCTCAAATGATGAGAGTTGGGCTAGTTTCGATTATAGGCGGCGCTTCCTGAATTGTGTTACGACCGCGTGGCATGAGATTCTGGAAAAGTTGGGTAAAAGTCCGCGCGAAGCTACCCCAAAGGGAATCGCCAGTTTTTAATTATTGACTGCATAGAAATTAAAGTGGTACTATTTTTGAATATATCTCAAACTGTTAATATGACCTTAGATCCTTTGCTCCGCAAGCTAGCAGCCATAAATCAAGCTTTATCTGCCCTTTCAGCAGAAACCTGCACGACGCCCGGATGCAATCAAGCAGTTTCAAAACCCGGTCACAAATTATGCTACGAACATTGGAAAGCTAACAACGCTCAACCCGTGTCAGCGCCCAAACCTACACCCCAACTATCCTCTTCCCCCTCACTTCTGTCCGCTACCAGCATCAGCGACAAACTAGTACAGCTCGGCGTAAATACACAGACTATTAAACAGCCAAGACTTTACCCTTGTATGTCCACTTAAAAGGTT
>NZ_JAUBTF010000073.1:0-30955 GCF_036702355.1 Microcoleus sp. D3_18_C4 | reverse complement strand
TTATATTTAACTCACCTTGAATATATCGATCGCTCCTGCTAGTGGTCTGCGATCAATTATTCAGCAAACCCTATTTATAGAGTGAAAGCCTTGTTTTTCATGACTATGCAGGACTACCCACTTCCGAACTATAAAAACAAGTTATCTCATTGTTGGCGACAAAAAACCAACCTGTCAACTGCGCCAAATTGCTACAAAACGGACAACTATTATCATCAGATTTGCTAAACGCATTGCAATCTCTATGGCGGCGGTGCTTGATAGAAAAACAGGAAAGTCTTTACACTTTGCCACCTGTACTGAAGCAGTATATCAAAGGATTGTAACTGATATCTTGGACGATTCTCAATCAGTCTTTTACGGGCGGGCAGGATGCCCACCCCACAAAAAAATTAATTATTTGTGGGTGGGCATCTTGCCTGTTTTTGAGAATAGTACAAGATGTGAGTTGTAACCCAAATCCCAAATCCCAAATCCCAAATCCAACTGTGCTATCATAGAATACAAAACTTATTGAGTCGAATTATATGACCACAATAACTACAGTCACAACAGCCTCAAAACTCGCTGATTACTACATCTGGTTCGCGAATGACGTAGGTTCCTATCTCAGCAACCACAAGCTACAAAAACTATTGTACTACGCCCAAGCATGGTATTTAGCTTTTGAAGATAAACCGCTTTTTGATGAAGATTTTGAAGCTTGGGTGCACGGGCCGACTATCCCGGCTTTATTTTATGAATACAAAAAACAATTTGACTGGAAGCCAATTCTCAAAGAAGTCGAAAAACCCGAGTTTCCAGAAGAAGTACAAGAGTTTTTAGACGAGTTATCCGATGATTACTTCTTTCGGGATGCCTATGAGTTAGAATTGATGGTGCGACGCGAAGATCCTTGGATTAATGCTAGAGGTGAGTTGCCAAGAGATGAACCTTCTCATGCTATTATTACGAAGGAATCAATGAGAAAGTTTTACAAAACCCGTGTCATCGAAGAAGCATAAAAAAAGACAAGATACAGAGATTCGCAGTCAACCATCTTCGGCAAGGAGAGAGGTTGTTAATATCCAAATCCCAGAAGGAATTAGTTTTTCCTTCCGGTACTATCAGGATGATAAAGAGAAATTCTCCATTGGTGGTAGAGATGCTAAGTATCTAGCGTCTTTACTGAGAAGGCTGCGCGATTTGTCACAATTGAAAGCTCAAGAAATTATTAATAGCCAGAGTAAAAGCCTGCGCTGTCATGGAATAGTATGGCTAGATACAACTGAGCCTAATGGCTTCGGGATTCCCAATGAAGCTGCGCTAGTAAATGTTCCCTACCAGTTCCAAATATCTGCTAATGAATACGGCAGGGTGCATGGATTTTTTAGTGAAAATGTTTTTTATATTGTCTGGTTAGACCCAGACCACAATCTTTATAGTTGAAATTATAGCCGAAGGAAGAAGGAAGAAGGAAGAAGGAAGAAGGAGAATGCAATCCAAACAAATGATCTCGTGCTTAAGATTCGAGATTTCTTCAAGAAGTTGGGAATTTCAAACAGTCTGGGACTCACTCCGACTAAAGAAACCGGGTTGTTTACCGATTATGCGGACTGCGACGAACTATTATCTTAAAAAAAACGGTTTCTCCAACCTATGCGTCTAGGACTAATTTTAAGAAAATTTTGCATAGAGAGCTGAAAGAAAATTAACGCTTAAAAAGCCTACTGCGAGTACGAGAATGATAAAGATTGCGATACTGAAAATAGACTTTAGCCGATCGCCAATTCCGGGTTTTTCTGAGTTCATTGGTCAATTTTTGCAGTAAATTTGAGAGGGGCAATTCAGAAAGAGTAGATTATACCAATGGGCGAACAAAAATGCAACTCCAGACAAGCTCCACATCCCGATCGCCCTCAGTAGGTCACATTTTTTTAATTTTTAATCTCAAATCTAAAATCTAAAATCGTCTTAGGCATTGTTCGGTTAGCCTGGGCAGCTATTGTCGATCACCCGAACCCGATGACCCTAACTCCTGTAAAATAGAGGGCGCGTTGGGGCGAACCTTTTAACAGCCGGAATTGGGCGCGATCGCCACAGGCTCCCAAATACATAATAATATGGCAGTCATCCTTAACTTACTCACAAAGGTAAAAATAGAAGAGTGCCAAGAAATAATCTAAAACATATAACTGAAAAAAGGATAGAAATCGATGCTCCACCCAATCTCGCAACCTTACCAACAACGAGTAAATACTATGACCCAAAGAGCCGTGCGGAAGCCAAAACCCTCTGTTGCAAACCACTTGAGACCAAGTTTTCCTCAAAGACACTGGCTGGAGATGGCAGAGTACGCCTCTCTGGCGGCCTCTGGTGTGGGTTCCCTGGCGGTGGCAGTGTCGGGTCAAGCTTTTTACGGGGTGGCTCCCCTAACTTTGGCTTTGTCGCTGAATGTTGCTAACCGGTATCGGTTCGAGCAGCAAGTGCGGGTGCATCAAAATTCGGAAATGGCCCAAGTCCAAAAGTCTGTTAATAAAGTCGAAAAAACGGCGGTGACGGTAATTGTTAAATTACGCAAGCAGTTGTCTGCAGATATTGCAGCGCTGCGCCAGCAAATGGCTGCCATGCCTAGGGCTGAGGGCTTTGAGGAGTCAATGGACATCCACCGGCAGTTGGTGAGTTTAGGAGAGTCTGTAGCTTCTTTGCAAGAAATCGTGGCCTCTGCTGTGCTCGATGTCCGCCAGCAGGTGAGCGCACAACTGCAAGATTTATCGGTTGGCCAACGGGCGAATCTCCAAGCTGTGGAACAGGCTATAGAGCAACTGCAAAGTGCGACGCAAGGCTTGGCAGAAACTTCTATCACCAGAGACGACTGGGAAGTAGTAAATACTCGATTTTTGGAAATCCAGAAAGTCATGGCCAATTTGCAAAGCCAACTGCAAGCTCCCGCACAGCAATCGACTGCGGATTTGTCTATTGTCCAAGCTCAAATCCACCGTTTGGAACACGAGCAGCAAGAAGTTGTCAAACCTCACCTCAAGCGCTTAATCTCAGTTGTCAAGGAGTTGCAGCACACACCAGAGAATCGTCAGTAGTCATTAGTCAGCAGTCATTAGTCATCAGTCAGAAGGAAGATTTTTAGACTCAGACATTCTGCGACTCACGCCCGATCGAGTCCAAATTTTTCGACAATTGTGTTACAAAATGAAAAGCTAATCTGTCTAGTTCACCTGTTTTCAACCTGTTACAAGAAAAATCAATGACTGCAACCGTAACTATTGCTGATAACCCGTTACTAATCGGTCAAGGATTGCCTCCATTTGACGCGATCAAACCAGAACACGTAGTCCCCGCTGTTACCCAACTGCTGACCGAACTAGAAGCCTCGCTAGCTGACTTAGAATCGTCTGTAGAACCGACTTGGAGCGGCTTAGTAGAACCATTGCAGCGACTCGGAGAGCGTTTAAATTGGAGCTGGAGCATTGTCGGACATTTGATGGGTGTGAAAAATAGCCCGGAACTGCGATTGGCTCACGAAACAGTGCAGCCGGAAGTAGTAAAATTTTGGAGCAAGCTCAGTCAAAGCAAACCGCTTTATGAAGCTTTTAAAGCACTGCGGGCTAGTGAAAATTGGGACAGCTTAGAGTCAGCTCAAAAGCGAATTGTCGAAGCCGCTCTCCGAGACGCCCAACTCTCCGGCGTCGGTTTAGAAGGCGAGCAAAAAGAGCGTTTTAATGCCATTCAATTAGAATTGGCCGAAATTACTACCCAATTTTCTAATCACGTCCTCGACGCTACCAAAGCATTCAGCATCACCCTCACAAACAAAGACGAAATTGACGGTTTGCCGCCGAGTTTGTTGAGTTTAGCAGCTCAAGCCGCTCGCAGCGCTGGCGAAGAAAATGCGGATGCCGAAAACGGCCCTTGGCGGATTACTTTAGACTTTCCGAGTTACGGCCCTTTCATGCAGCACAGCACCCGCGGCGACTTGCGCGAAAAGTTGTACAAAGCTTTTATCGGCAGAGCAAGTAGCGGAGAATTGAATAACTGGCCGTTGACCGATCGCATTTTAGCTTTGCGCCAGGAAAAAGCTGCTTTGCTCGGGTTTAGCAGTTATGCCGAATTGAGCTTGGCGAGCAAAATGGCTCCCGACGTGACAGCAGTGGAAGCTTTGTTAGAAGAATTGCGTCAGGCTAGTTATGATGCTGCTGTCAAAGATTTAGAAGAATTGAAAGCTTTTGCTGCCGAAAAAGGCGCGGCGGAAGCTGGGGATTTGAAGCACTGGGATGTGGGTTTTTGGTCGGAACGGCGCAGGGAAGAAAAGTTTGCTTTTAGTGCCGAAGAATTGCGCCCTTACTTTGCTTTGCCACAGGTATTAGAGGGGTTATTTGGATTAGTCAAGCGGCTGTTCGGCGTGACAGTAACTGCGGCGGACGGTCAAACTCCTGTGTGGCACAAAGATGTGCGCTATTTCCAAATAAATGACGAAGAAGGAAATACGATCGCCAATTTCTATTTAGACCCCTACAGCCGCCCCGAGGAAAAGCGCGGCGGTGCTTGGATGGACGAGTGCGTGGTGCGCGCTAAATTTGTGGAAGCGGGAAAAACAACCACGCGGTTGCCGGTGGCTTATTTGGTGTGCAACCAAAGTCCTCCTGTTGACGGCAAACCGAGTTTAATGACTTTCTTGGAAGTCGAAACTTTGTTTCACGAATTCGGTCACGGTTTGCAGCATATGCTGACAACGGTAGACTATCCGGGGGCTTCGGGCATCAATAATGTTGAGTGGGATGCAGTGGAATTGCCCAGTCAATTTATGGAAAATTGGTGTTACGATCGCGCGACTTTGTTCGGGATGGCAAAGCATTACGAAACCGGGGAAACTTTGCCGGAACACTACTACCAAAAACTGTTAGCAGCGCGCCACTACATGAGTGGCACCGTCATGCTCAGGCAAGTACATTTTAGCAGCGTTGACATTGAATTGCACCACCGCTATCGATCGGGCGGCAGCGAAACTGTGGCAGATGTCCGCAACCGCATCGCTAAAACTACCACTGTTTTGCCTCCTCTGGAAGAAGACGCATTTTTGTGCGCTTTCGGACACATTTTTGCGGGTGGCTATGCGGCGGGGTATTACAGTTATAAATGGGCGGAAGTGCTCAGCGCTGATGCTTTTGCGGCGTTTGAGGAAGCGGGTTTGGAAGATGAAAGTGCGATCGCATCTACAGGCAAGCGCTTCCGAGATACAGTGTTAGGATTGGGCGGCAGTTTGCACCCGATGGAAGTGTTTAAAACTTTCCGGGGACGCGAACCGAGCACTAAAGCTTTGTTGAGACACAGCGGTTTAGTTGCAGCTTAATTTAAGTGTGGAATAACTGGGGATTAATGCGGGTGAATTTATCGGCATTAATCCCTATTTTTTGTTGAATAATATTTATACATCTCCTGTATGTGTAGGGTGCGGTGTGGATGAAGTCTTACCGCTATAATTTATATCAAATCAGGTAGCATCGGAATTATTTATCTCTCCGTTCTCTGACTCTGTGTTCTCTGTGTCCTCTGCGGTTTAATCATTCCAATTCAACCGGAATTCATCTCATGGGTAAAACCCCTTTCTGCCTAACTTTTGCTGAATTCAAAATGTTTGTAGTAAAAACTAAAGTGCTCAGATTTTTATACTAATTCCCACAATTATTGCTACATATAATCCTGCGACCATCTGTAGGGAAACGGCAGTGCCGTTTCCGGCGCGAGACGCTGCAAGTTTTCAGATTTGTTATACAATTGATAATTGTAGCCACACTTTTTTATTGGTATTAATAAAACTCAAATTTTCACTACAAACCCATTTTATTGTAGAACATCATGCAATAAAAATCTGTAGTTTGGCACATCATCCCCCATCTTTTGGTAAAAAATCGGGCAAAAAGTGCGTTAGCGAAGCCCTCGAAGAGGATCGCCAGCGGCTTTTAGTTGAGCTTGGAAAGCTCATAAAACCAGCATTTGCGAATATTTACTGTTATTGATCACTGATTATACTTAAGTTTCCCTCTCCCGGAAATCAAGTTTATATTTCGCAACATTTATCGGCTTTGGTATCGATACAGGTAATGCTTTTATTAGCAACTAAAAATTGAGGAGTTTACCGAATCTTTAAGATAGAGCGGCAATAGCGAGTCTTTTTTAAATTTTTGATAAAGAACCGGGTACTCGGCGTCAAAAGGGTAAAAATTTTAGGTAGAAACTAAAAAACTTAGTTGGGATTAATTTGAGGATTGTCATAAAAAATCTTTGTATATTATATGATCAAAAGTAAGGATTGATAGTTAGCCGTTCACCCATAGATTAAGATTTTCATGGATATTCAATTAATTAATATCGGTTTTGGTAACATTGTGTCTGCTAATCGAGTGATTGCCATTGTCAGTCCAGAGTCAGCGCCAATTAAGCGGATTATTACTGATGCGCGGGAGCGGGGACAACTGGTTGACGCAACTTACGGCCGTCGCACGAGAGCGGTAATTATTACAGATTCGAGTCACGTCATCCTCTCGGCGATTCAGCCGGAAACGGTTGCTAATCGTTTTGTGGTGAGCAAAGACGGTCAAGGTCGGGATGATTGAGGTTTGTCAGTTGCAATTTGAGCGTTTACAGTCTAAAGTAAGCAGAAACTTAAATTGTTACACGTTTCTATTCTAAAGATGAAATCTGGTAAATTAATTGTTCTGACGGGGCCTAGCGGTGTGGGGAAAGGCACCTTAGTACGATCGCTCCTCAATCGCCATTCCGAATTGTATCTTTCGGTATCCGTGACAACTCGATCGCCCCGTGAGGGAGAAATTGAGGGACAGCACTACTATTTTGTCAGCCGCAGCCACTTTGAAAAAATGGTTGAGGCTGGAGAGTTGGCGGAATGGGCCCAGTTTGCCGGTAATTTTTACGGTACTCCTTATTTTGGTCTCAAGCAAGGAATTGGTGAGAGAAAATGGGTAATCCTCGAAATTGAGTTGGAAGGGGCAAGGCAAATTAGGAATAATTTTCCAGAGGCGCTGCGAATTTTTATTTTACCTCCTTCTTGGGAAGAATTGGAGCGGCGGCTGCGGAGTCGGGGTCAAGATTCCGAAACTGCGATCGCCCGTCGGTTGGTACGGGCTAAAGAGGAAATCGAAGCTGCGGGGGAATTTGATTTCCAAGTTGTTAATGACGATTTGGAAGTTGCTTTGAAAAAGCTAGAATCAATACTTAATTTGGTTGAGCTGTCAGGTAACTAATGACTAATTACCCATTTCTCAGTACGCGCTAAAACTTCGCTACTTTGTTTGATAGCAACACAAACTTTTAAATTCAATTCCAGAATATTTAAAGAAGGCGGAAATTTCCGTATCGGTTCGATTTCGCGAGGAGAACAGCCCAACATTTCCATATAAGCTAGCGTCCAGCCAATAGCTGCAATGTCCTCTACATTGCCTTCTCCGGCGCAAAGGTAACAGCCCAATTCGCCCTCCGGCCCACACTCAGGACAAACCCAATTGCCCAGTTGTGAATGGGGCAGATTTGTGCGGGAGGCGGACGCAATTGTTAATGCTTTAATATGATTTTGAACTACTTGTTGAAAACCTCGGCTTTGGTTGCTGCGGTAGTCGGAATTGCCGTGCGATCGCCCGATTTCTTCTACTGGCTGTTGTGGCGAAGCAAGAGAGGCTGTTTGATTATCCCTGCTTACTCTAGATTCGCCTAGGTTCGCAGTTAGCTGAATACCATAGTCTTTCGACTCCGCAGTCTGAGAGTGGTTGAGTGCGCTGGAGGAATCGGGTTCGGAAGTTGTGAAGGATTGTTCTATGCGATCGGCAAAATCTTGCATTGAGAGGTGATGTTCGATCGCCAAAGACCAAGTTCTTTTATGTCGGAGGTCGCCATATTTTCTGGCTTCTTCCTCAGTAATGCCGATCGCCGCAGCCTCTTGGCGCAGCACATTCATCGAAGTCATTGTATCTGATATCATTAGTTTGTTTGCAGTTAAAATTACGATCGCCCGCTCAGCCTACAAATAAATTACCTTAGATATACTACAATAGTCCGGACTATTTTGAGATCCTAGTGGGAAACCCTTGATTTTCCGTTATGAAAGAGATTGTACAATCGCCCTGACACCCTTATTTTACGCTTGGCAATCACACACTGTCCGAAGCATTGATAGTAGCCTAAATCTAAAATCTAAAATCTAAAATCTAAAATTGGATGACTTCAATTCTTCCCGATACAGCTTTATCTGTTGCTGGACTAACATCATACCTGCAAGAGTTGTTGGAGGGCGATCGCAACCTGCAATCAGTTTGGCTGACAGGCGAGGTGTCGAACGTTTCGCACCACCCCAGCGGCTGCTTTTTCACTCTGTGCGACACCGACAAAAGCGCTGCTATTCGCTGCGTGGTGTGGAATTCTCAGCGGCAAAAATTGGTGCAAATACCCGCAAAAGGGGAACAGTTGCTGGTTTTGGGAAGCATCCGGGTTTACAAAAATCGCGGCGAGTACCAGTTGACTGTTGTGCAATCGCTACCGGCTGGGGAAGGATTGCAGGCTTTGCGGTTGCAGCAATTGCGATCGCGCTTGGATGCTGAGGGTTTCTTCGATCCCGCCAGAAAGCGCCCGATTCCCGCACACCCGCAAATTGTGGCCGTGGTGACATCCGATACAGGCGCTGCTTGGGGAGACATTCAGCGGACTCTAGCCCAAAGATATCCAGGTTTGCGGGTGTTGCTGTCGCCGACAGGAGTGCAGGGAGAATTGGCTGCTGCTGCCATTGCTAGGGCGATCGCCCGTGTAGAATTGGACGGTAGGGCGGATGTGATCATTTTAGGGCGGGGCGGCGGTTCTGCGGAAGATTTGGCTTGTTTTAATGATGAGAGAGTTGTCAGGGCGATCGCGAATTGTGCGATTCCAATTATTACAGGTATAGGGCACGAAAGAGACGAATCTCTCGCCGATTTAGTAGCAGATAAACGAGCCCATACTCCGACTGCGGCGGCCGCTCAAGCGGTACCAATTTTAGCAGATCTTTACTTTGAACACAAGCAGCGAATGGTCAATTTAGCAAACGCTGTGCGGGCAAGATTTCAGACAGAAGAAGAGCATTTGCAACTGTTACAAAATCGATTAAAACGTTTGCCTGCGACATCCCGAACTTTGCGGCAAGCAACTGGTAAACTGGAGGTATTGCAAGAAAAGTTATCTGCATTAAATCCGGCAGCGGTATTGCAAAGGGGTTATGCGGCGGTAATCCAAAGTGACGGTACGATCGTCCGCACAACTGACGGTTTGGAATTGGGAGAGGAATTGACTGTGAGGTTGAGTCGGGGCCTGCTGAAAGTTAAGATTGTAGAAGTATTGGATGCAGAAGAAAAGTTATGATTGATTCGCAGTTGCGCCAGTCTGACTGGAATTATGAGGAAACGGTCGATCGAATTGAAGCGATTATCGATCGGGTGGAATCGGGAGAGTTGCCTCTAGAAGAGGTTTTCGAGCAGTTTGGGGTGGCTGTGGAGTGTTGGCAGCAGTGCGAAAGCTTTTTGGCGCGGGGGAAGGAACAGATGGATTTGTCGATCGAGCTTTTGGCTGCGGAACCCGATTTTTAACCGGAGATAAACTCGGATTAATGTGGATGAAATAGCGCGTTTTGCCGAAAGTCCGACAGGGAATTAATTCGCTGTTTCATAGCGAAAGTCCTCGCTATTTGGACTCTTAAACTCATGATACTAAATCCGGGTTTGCTACCCTCTTTCTCCTTTCTCATGGGAGCATCTCATATTTGTAAAAACACTTCTTCTGGCTCCTTCCTTCTTCCTCTTTCCTCCTGCCTCCTGCCTCCTGCCTCCTGCCTTAAAACTCCAATTTATAGCTTAACTGCAAAAGTGAGATGCTCCCTTTCTCATTACCAAACGCCGAATCAACATCCACATTCTTTGCGTAGAAACCGGCTTACTTTGCATCACTCCTTTCTTTGAACTTTTTAGTCAGATTCATCTTCCGATATTGCTTGATACTCCAAAAGCTTTTCCCCTCGGATAATCCACAATTTACCCGTAACTTCTGCCGCATCCAATCCGCGAATTAATATTTCTACTGCCGCTTGCAAATCTTGCGGTTTCGCTTGAGAAGGCAGACGCAGTAACACAATCCCAGAATAATCAGAAGGATTGTAGCGGAGGCGATTGCCAAACCCCCTATCCAAAGTCACCAAACATCTACCTTCCCTCCGACAGATATCAATCAACAATCCATCCGCTGTTGAACTAAAATTTTGTTCCCGTACAGTCGCAACATCGTGGCCAGCTAAACGTAACAGCGAAACAACGCGGATGCTGCCCAAATTTTCATCAAGTTTTAACTTCACTTTAAAACTACCTTTTTTTCACCCACAGGAATTTCGACATAACAATCTCTTGCCAACTCAGCCCCATAAGCAATACAAGCCAAAACGTCTTCTCGTTCAATTCCCGGATATTCCTCAAGCAATTCTTCCAAAGTCATTCCACTAGCGAGAAAGTCAAGAATCAGAGAAACCCAGATGCGATGGCCGCGAATACAAGGTTTGCCAAAGCAGATATTCGAGTCGATTGAGATGCGAGACAGTAAATTATTTTGAGTCATGTCTTTTCAATTACATATTTTCCATTGATTCATTGTAATGAATTTTACGATTGAGTTGTGGGGGCCCATAAACCGGGTTTGATGGACGACAATATTTCGTTTCAACCCGCAGATGTGGCCAAAAACCCGGTTTCTTCTGTCGGTGGGAATTCAGAAACCGGGTTTGATGGACGAAAATATTTCGTTTCAACCCGCAGATGTGGTCAAAAACCCGGTTTCTTCAGTCGATGGGAACCCCTACAAGTCATCACCATCTCCCCAAATCTCAGCTAACTTCTCTAACAAATCTTCAGCAATCAGATTCAGTTCCGCTTTCACATCCTCCTCAATATCTGAAGCTTTCTCAACAGGTGAAGATTTATCACGAGAGAAAGATATATCTCTATTTTCCAAACCTCGACTACTATAACCACTTCCCGCTAAAGCCTTCCCCCCTTCATATCCCCAGTCAGATTTCTCACTACTGTGCAAAACTTTATTCAAAATTGCCACAATTTCAGAAATAGATTTGTTTTGCAATTTCTCCCGAACTTGTGCTTGTACGGGGTCATCTTCTTCCAAATCAGATAGCAACTCTTCAATTTCACCTTGCAACAGCGGAATTGCCAACTCAATCCGATCCAAATAATCCCACAATTCCTCAACTGGTTTGAGATTAGTTAGAGAAATTTCTTGCGTTTCATCCAGAATTTCCACAGCCGGAATAAACCCCAAAAGTTTCACCTTATCGAAAGGTTCGGCAAACTGAACGACGATATATGCAATGCGGTTTCCTCGCACTTCCGGCAGAGAAATCGCCGATTCTCCAAGCTGAACCGGACAGCATTCTATCTTGCCAATCCCCGGCAAAACCAAATCGCCGACATCCAAAACCGCCCGCATTGCTGGATTCCAACTATCACCACCATCAATATCAGTTTCAATTTCCATCCATTCCAAGAAATAGTTAACCGCCCAAACCGCCAGGGTATTGAAATAAACCCGCTTGCCTTTTTGCGGATTAGCTTGCTCTGAAGCAAATTGCAGAGCAAAATTGCGGGCACTTTGCTCCAGAGGAATTTGTAACAAATAAGTATCCATGCTATTCACCATTATTCCTCCGGTTGATATCCACATTCTTTAGCAATTCTATTGCCAATCTCTTTAACGAGTTCAAAACCTGTTCTTTTCCAGTGAGAGTTGAGAGTTTGATAGTCAATATTTAACTCTCTGGCAATTACCGATAATTTATCAGGAGGGTCTTTCAGCAGCAATCGCACTGCCAGTATGTGACAATTGGCATCCGGTCGAGGGCGACGATTTTCGGGAGTGTTTGGCTGAGTCTTATCTATTTTTTCATTGGGATAACTGTTTCGCAGTTCTCCCGTCGGATCGTCTTCAATACACTGCCATAGTTTGCGGCCGATGCGCTGCTTATTGTGAGCTTGTTCTCTCTCGATGAGTTGCTCAATCCCATTTTTTGTGGTATCGTCTATCGGTTGTTGAGCCTCAAATTCTTCACCGGGGTTGCTCGTAATCGGAGTATCAAAACTAACAGTAAAAATCTGTTGCTGCATCCGGCGATATTGGTCATAGACTTTGTTCTTGAGAGTTTTATTGAACCGCTGAACCACTCGGGTTCGCAACACATCAGCAGCGAGATTGTCGAGGTCAATTCCCCGCAAAAATGCCGAAAGCGTTTTGATAAAACCGCAAGAAGCTTCCTGCATCATTTCCTCTAAATCAATATTAGGATAAGGATGCTTGCGAATTCCGGGCAAATGGGGAATGAGTTGGCACAATTGATTTTTGAGTCTTTCTTTTTCCTTACTACCCTCTTGCGAGTCTTTCAAGAGTTGTAGAAGTTGGCGTAACTGTTCGTCGGTGTTCACAGGCACGTTTGGATGACATCGAGATAATTCGATTATCCCAGGGAAAATAGCGCTGTAACGTGCCAGCAATAACAAACTCAAGGCAATCGGTTTGAGTTCCCAACCCGTGGGTGGAAGCAACAAGTTGAAACTTGCCGCTACAGGAACTAAACCTGCTAAGGCTTCGACGGGGGTATCATGTCTCGTCATAGTCCAGTTTTTGCGTGTTGATACTCTGATATCGCAGGTTTTGGCGGCTTTATGCAGAATTGAGCAAAAATTTTTCCAAAAGGCAATGTGATAAGGACTGAAGTCCTTACTACGAAATTAATCGGGTGTAAAATTAACAATCATAGGGACTTCTCCACTGCGCTTTTGAAGAGATGTCGCAGGAGTCACCCAGTTTTATGCACATTCAAAAAATAAATCATATCAAACCCTATTGATAGCAAAGGATTTGATATGAAGCGAATTCTATTAGCCAGGATTTGGTATAACGCAGTTTCTACAATTTGTCGATCGACCTTTTGGCTTTATCTGCCAGATTTTTCACCGCATTTTTAGCATCTTCTGCTGCGTGGCGGGCGGCAGCTTCGGCTTGTTTGGCTTTGCCTTCAACCTGGTCTTTTCTGTTGCCCGTAATATTACCGAAAATTTCCTGAGCTTTGCCTTCTAAATTTTTGCCGATCGCCTTCGCTCTGTCTTCTGTACTCATGATAAGCTCCGTTTGGCAAGTTGCTATACTAAAATTGTAAAATCAACTCGCCTGCAATTACCTTTAACTTCATATTAATTTATATTCTGCTTGACCTCGGTCTTCTGCTGATGATTTACTTGCGGCAAACTCGTCACTAAAAAAGCCAAGGATTTTTTAGTGACAACTGTATATGTCGGCAAAATTCGTCCTAAAAAACTATTTCAAACTCGCCGCAGCAACTTTAATCGGTTCGAGTAATTCTAGCGGCAAATGCAGCATATTCAATTGGGTGCTATCTGCTGCTTTCCTTTCCGGATCGGGGCCGTGATAATCGCTGCCACCAGTTGCCAGCAAACCGTAATCAAGACACAAATCTTTCAACTTTTGGATTTGGCTGGAACTGTGGCTAGGATGGTATACTTCAACTCCCATTAAACCAGCATCTACTAATTCTTTTAAGACTTCCTCAACACCGCCGCCGCGAAATAAATAAGGGTGAGCCCAAACTGGTACTGCGCCACAACTTTTCAGTAAATCAATGCCTTCGGCGATCGAGAATTTCTCGTAATGCACATAAGCCGGGCCGTCATCTCCCAGCCAGCGATCGAATGCTTCCCGCGATGATTTCGCGTGACCAGCTTTTACTAGTGCAGAGGCAATGTGAGGCCTTCCCGGTGCCATTCCTGGGGATGTTTTTGGCAGTTCGATCGCGTATCCCATTGCTGCTAATTTTTCGACCATTTCCTGCGATCGGCGAAACCTTCCTTCCAGGCGATCGTTCAAAGGAACTCGCAACTTATTTGCATCGGGATAAAAACCTAAAATGTGCAGCGAACGGCCGTTGTGAACGGTGCTGAGTTCGAGTCCGGGGACTATTTCGATACCGTACAAAGCAGCAGCAGCGAAGGCTTCATCCCAACCCGACATCGTATCGTGATCGGTGACAGCCAAGGCGCGAACCCCCGAAGACGCGGCGGCGGCTACGAGTTCGGCAGGGGTGAGAGTGCCGTCGGAATAAGTAGTGTGGCAGTGGAGTTCTAGCATTTTTTTCGGTAAGTTAAAGTCTGTGAAACCTGCAATTATTCCCCTCACTCATGTGACATATATCGTCCCCTGCGCTCGACAAGTTTTTAGGTAATTTCCATCTGTGAGCTGTAATAAGTTTTCGCGCATTTAATGGGGAAATTTCTGTTTATTAAAAGCTTGCGTGGGGTGGGCATATTGCCCGCCTTTCAGTTTAATTTAGATGCAGAACACCTTAGCTATTTCTTGATTTCTCGCATTGGGTAAAGGACACCCTCTGGCAATTTGGGAGGAACCGGCGATATTTCAATACTTTGTATGTTGTGAACTGGGATAACTACCAGTTTATCTGCCAATTCGAGAATTATCGGGTCTGCAGTCAACATTTTGTGCAGGCGAGTGCCTAAAGTTGCTTGCTCTCCTACTGTTCCCTCTGGCGCAATGAACTGGAAGTGTTGCTGTTTGCCGTTGGTATAGTGGATTGTCAGATTGATAATTCCTTCTTGGTTGGTTGCTTGCATAATTTTTTTCCCTAAAAGTCGATCGGGACTTGGCAAAATTAACAATAAATCAAAACTGGCGATCGCACCACTGTTGGAAAGCTCGTTGCAAAGCTTTTGACCAAACGAGGCTGTCGATATGAAAGTTCGCGTGCTGCTAATTTTATCACAAAAACTGTACGGAAACTCGCCAACTTACCCAGTATACAATTGGCAGTCGCGCTGTCTTTGCTCCTCAATGCGCGAGAGCCTTCGCCAGCAATATTTGGTCGATCGGGCTTTCTTCTATGCCAGTTGGCAAAGTGGCTCAATTTAGCCTCTGTAGCGACTCGACTCAAAGCGGTCTCAAGTCATACAGCAGAGGCATTTGACCGCTTTGGGTGTCAAGGTTTTTCGAGCTGGGAACTGTGGAGGTTAGGATAGCGGCATTCTGCTGTCACTGACCTAGAGGATTTTTTTATAAATTAATAACATAACATTCAGGTACAGCTTATGAAATCCACACTTTGTTTTCCCGAAACTTCTCTTCACTCTAACGCAGTCACTGTTAACAATAATGCTATTGACTCTTGTATCCTTACAGCTTGGATTGACTTAGTAGGAGGAGACTTTGATAATTTGGGAGGAGATGATTGGCTTCCCTTGTGCGGCGACATTGATGACGGCGAAATTTACCGCGAATGGTTTTTGTGGCAAGACAGCGAAGTAACTCAAGAATGGGAAGCTTACGATCCCATTACTAATTATCGAGTTGTGGCACCTAGCCGAGAAATGATGATTGCTAAAATCGACCAAATAGAAGCTTCCAGAACAATTTAGTTGAATGGGAGAATGTTAAATCTTGATTTTCAACTTTAATAAAAATTCTGTAAACCAACCCGGTTTCTCCCAACCACACTCAAGAAACCGGGTTTTTCAGACCTAAACTCTAGGTGTGAGTTAGTTGAGTTTCACTGCAGAACATAATAATTTAGGTCGCTACTGCTTTTTGTTTTTCTCGTTCTAATTTGCGCTGCTTCAAGGCGGCCAGATTTTGTTTAATTGTGTCGATCGCAAATCCTGCCCCCTGCTGTTGGTATAATTCGCTGGCACGGATCAAATCTGCAACAGCCTCCTCATCCGATCGCAAATTTGCACAAGCCAAGGCACGATTGTGGTAAGCTTCTGCCAAAGTTGAAACTTGTTCTACAGCGCTGGTAAATTTATCTTTTGCTTTGCGGTACTTTCCCGACTGATAAGCCTCAATTCCTTGTTGAAAATAAACGGAAGCCTTACTGCCGCTTTCGGTATCGGGAAATTCTGGGTAAGTTAAAATTGGTTCTTTAAAGAGTACAGAAATGCTGCCCTTGCCGAAGTAAGCCCAAGTCATTGTTCCAAACCCAATCCCCAGCACGAGGGCAATAATGACAGACAGAGCAATAAAATTGGTGAGTTCCATAGAGCAATATTTGTTGTATTATAATATGATAAGTTAATTCCTAACTTCTGCAACAATGGCTGCACGGATTTACCTTAACTGGAAATGGTTTTTCCGGTCGCTAGCTTTAGTATTGTCGATCGGCTTAATTACTGCAACTGCAAGTTCTGACGCAGCAACCAACGCGCAAACTCAAGCAGGGTGGCAATTGTTGCAGCGGGGGGAGACGGGGTTGGTGGTAGCAATGCGACACGCGATCGCCCCAGGTACGGGAGATCCTGCTAACTTTAAGTTGGGTGACTGTTCCACCCAGCGCAATTTATCAGTACAGGGACAAACCCAAGCCAAGCAAATTGGAGCAGAATTTCGCAGCCGCAACATCAAAGTTGCCAGAGTTTTATCCAGTCAGTGGTGTAGGTGTTGGGAAACAGCAAAACTGATAAATATAGGCAAAGTCGAACCGTTCCCAGCATTGAACTCGTTCTTTAGCGACAGCAGCAAAGAAGCCAGACAAACAGCGACCATTCGCAAATTAATTGTTGATAATCGCAACACAAAAGGCGTGATTATTCTGGTAACTCATCAAGTAAATATTACCGCTATCACTGATATTGTACCGCAAAGCGGCGAAGCTGTGATTCTCAAAGGATCTCGACAAGGTAAAATCCAAATAGTCGGACGAATTGGAGGATTTTAAATAGAGAGAAAGTTATAATATTACTAATTGCCCCTTACTAATTCCCAATTACCAATTTATATGAGTTTCCAATACAGCGCAGCCCTAGTAACTTTAGCAGACCTTGATAAGGAAGTTCTCGTTAAATTTTACACAAAATTTCTCGACATAGAACCAAACCCTTACATTCCCAATACTTATGCTGAATTTCAACTCCCAGGCTTAAGACTCGGCATATTCAAACCCAAAGATTCCCACAAATCGGAATTTGCAAATCGAGCAAAAACAGGCATAAGTCTGTGTTTGGAAGTCAGCGATATCGAAACTGCGATCGCCCGAATTTGGGCTTTAGGTTATCCGCCCAGCGGAGAAATTATCAAAGCTTCTCACGGTCTAGAAATCTATGCCTTCGATCCTGTCGGCAACCGCATAATTTTACATCAATCTAATGAGAATGTAGGATGAGGGCTAATTATTGGTGAACTCTCGATCTCCTCTTCTATCCTCTTCTCTTCCTTTGGGGAACAGGCGTCCCGCCTGTGGTTCTTCCCGTCTTCGCGGTTCGTCAAAAACAACATCAACTATCTAATCAGTTCAGCAAAACTATAAAAACTGATAATTAATAACAACAATGCTGTCAGATGAGTTAGTTGAAATTGTGGCCGTGGACCCAGGGATTCCCGCACCAAAATTGAAAAAGACGAACCAATTATATAACTCAAAGACAGCGTTAAATACTGCCACTGCAATGTTACACTCCACAGCCCCAGCAACATCATCGCCAAAGTCAACATCACCAACTCAACAAAGCGAGGCGGATTGTGCTGAGTAGACAGAATCAAAGTGTCCAACCAATATTGCCAAGGTCTCATGTTTTAGCGATCGAGCTTTTGGATTTAGCCTTCTAGCTTAACCTACGATCGCCATTCAGTTTGTTGCTGCAAACACCTTAAAGCCTCCGCCGTCTCCACCTGCGGAAATTGCCCATAAAAGCGACTAACACTGTAAAAAGGGTGAGGAGTCTCCAGAAGGATCAACTTATCGCCCATTTGGGCCAAAAATCCCATCAAATCTGCCGGGGCGACAGGCGCGCAAATCCACAAAGCCAGCGGTTGCTGCGACTCCAAAGCCTTAGCCGCCACAGCCATCGTCATCCCCGTAGCAATGCCATCATCTACCAAAATCGCCAAAGCCCCGGCCGCGCTCACATTGGGGCGTCCAGGAGATAAATCCGCCAGCAGAGATTGAGCATTATTTTGAGCCACGGGCAATGCTGATTTTTGCAAGCGTAAATTGTGCTGCTTTTGCTTTTCCCAGAGGACGTGACCGTCAGCAGTTGCAGCCCCGATCGCCAATTCTAAATTATCTGGGCGAGTAATTTTCTTGGCGACAACCACATCCAAAGGACAGCACAAGCGGCGCGCAATCGGCACAGCAACGGGCAAACCACCGCGCGGCAAGGCGTAAACAATTGGTTTTACCGCCTTCTGTGTCATTAAACTCAACTTGCCGAACTCGTCCACAACTGCCTCGGCCAGTTTTTCGCCTGCATCGGCGCGATCGTCAAAAAACGGGTTAGAGAACATATTTTTGCCTGTACGAGCTCAACCAAACAATTGGAGATTGTGCCAGTGTTAATTGGAGATTGTACGCGCGAGCGTAGCTATCCCGTAGCGAATCGACAGCATCGCACACAAGCATCTAGCCAATCTCAAATCACCAAACCCGATCTAAACTATAAACTCTAGACTCCAAAATATCTCCCTAATTGTAAAACGTATGTCCAGCGACTTGCAACTCAGCCTTTTTGACAACAATCAAAGTGCCACTTTCCAAACAGACTCAATACCAGCAAATGCCAAAATTCCCATCCCTCCCGGCACTTATCAAAATATGGAACAAATCGGCGAGCACTGCAACCGCTGCTACCGCTGCGAATTGGGCAACAGCCGCACTCACGCCGTCATCGGGCGCGGCAATCCTCAAGCCTCTATTTTGATTGTGGGAGAAGCGCCCGGACAAAACGAAGACGAAACCGGATTGCCCTTCGTCGGGCGATCGGGCAAACTCTTAGATAAGATTTTAGAATCTGTGGGATTGAGTGCAGAAACCGACGTATTCATTGCCAACGTTATCAAATGTCGCCCTCCCAACAACCGCCCTCCGACAGCAAAAGAAATCGAAGCTTGCAAACCTTACTTGCTCGAACAAATTCGCATCTTAGACCCCAAAATTATTTTATTAACTGGTGCAACAGCCCTCAAAGGTTTGCTAAGCGACAAGCGCCCTATTAGTAAAATTAGAGGTCAGTGGATTGAATGGGAAAATCGTTTGTGTATGCCGATTTTTCACCCATCATACTTGTTGCGAAATCCCTCCCGAGAACCGGAGACTCCGAAATGGTATATGTGGCAAGATATGCAGGCAATAAAAGCCAAATTGGATGAATTTAAAGCAGTAAGTTAAAGAGAACATGATAAATTTCGCTTTTCCCGAGTCTCGATCCCCCTAAATCCCCCTTAAAAAGGGGGACTTTGATGCTCACTCTTGTCCCCCCCTTAAGAAGGGGGGCTAGGGGCGATCGAGGGCCTAATCGTCCAATCATAGCTTGTTGGGAACTGGTATTACAATGCGTAAATTGTGTTAATCTTAAAATAGTAAAACCAGAAAATTGTATGAGTCAATGCCTTAATCCCGACTGCCAGCATCCAAACCCACCCATCACCAAATTCTGCCAACGCTGCGGAAACAAACTGCTACTCGGAGACAGATACCGTGCAGTTAAATACATTTCCGAAGGTGGTTTCGGCCGTACATTCAAAGCGGTAGATGAACATCGACTTGATACAATCTGTGTGATTAAACAATTTCTCCCACAACTACAAGGGAGTGCAGCTATTCAGAAAGCGACGGAGTTATTCAAACAAGAAGCAGTGAGACTGCGAGATTTGGGTAAACATCCTCAAATCCCTGATTTATTGGCATTCTTTGAACAAGATAAACGCTTCTATCTAGTACAAGAATTTATAGACGGTGAAGATTTATTAAAAGAATTACAGAAACAGGGAAAGTTTAGCGAAAAACAGATTAAGCAATTACTAACTGAATTGCTACCGATATTAGATTTTGTGCACAAGCAAAAGGTCATTCACCGAGATATTAAGCCGGAAAACATCATTAGAAATTCTTACGGTTCTCTAGTCTTGATTGACTTTGGAGTTGCCAAGGAATTGAGCGGTAGTGTTTTGACTAGAGTGGGAACTGTGACTGGCACTCCTGGTTATGCAGCACCGGAACAAATGCAAGGTCATGTTTTTCCAGCGAGTGACTTGTATAGTCTTGGTGTAACTTGCATTCGGTTATTAACCGGGTGTTTGCTGGAAGAAAATAATGGAACTTGGGTTGACGAACTTTTTGACCCGATGCAAATGGCATGGGTATGGAGAAATAAGGCAGTTTCCATCAGCAATGACTTGGGGCAAGTATTAGATAAAATGCTCCTGTTTCCAGTGGGTGCGCGTTATCAATCAGCAGCAGAAGTCTTGCAATCTCTTAATCCTGTCTCAGTATCACCTACTAAAATACCAGCGCCACCACAAGCAAAACCCTTTCAGCATTTACAAGTAGCATCTACTCAAATATCAGCTAAATCTCAACGAAAACCCTCTCAGTTGCAATCCTTTACTGAAGATTGGGGTAATGGCATTACTCTGGAAATGATTGCTATTCCCGGTGGAACTTTCATAATGGGTGCGCCGAAAACTGAAGCAGAAAGCTTTGATAACGAAAAGCCGCAACATCGGGTAACAATTCAACCTTTCTTCATGGGAAAATATGCTATTACTCAAGCACAGTGGAAAGCTGTAGCTAAATTGCCAAAGATTCAATATGACCTCCACCCAGACCCCTTTAGATTCAAAGGTAATAATCGACCAGGAGAACAAGTTTGTTGGTATGATGCTGTGGAATTTTGTGCTAGGTTATCTAAAAATACCGGACACAATTATCGCTTGCCCAGTGAGGCAGAATGGGAATATGCTTGTCGTGCTGGTACGACTACGCCGTTCTATTTTGGTCAAACAATTACTACTAATCAGGTTAACTATCACGGCAACTATTCTTACAATAATTCACCAAAAGGTCAGTATAGAGGACAAACTACAGATGTAGGCAGTTTTCCCGCCAATGTTTTTGGTTTATACGATATGCACGGCAATGTTTACGAATGGTGCGCTGACCCCTGGCATGATAGCTATCACGGAGCACCGACTGATGGCAGCGTATGGGATGAGAATAGCAATGATCATCGTTATAAAAATTATCTTGATTTATTAGTCCAATCTAAAAATGATAACAAAGCTCGGCTCTTGCGCGGTGGTTCGTGGTACAGCAATCCGGGGTACTGTCGTGCGGGCTTTCGCCACTGGTATCAGCCATCTACCCGCAACAACAACATCGGTTTTCGGGTGGCTTGTGTTGCCGCGAGGACTTCTTAGCCCTTTACACTTCTCCTTTTGCATGACAATCTCGCAACCACAAACGAATCGCCTCAGCAATTGCGCTTTTCTCACTTTCTGGCGGCGACAACGGACGAACATCCGCCACTCTACTAAACCGAGAAACAATTTTTACTAATTCCCACCCGTTCTCCGTTTTAGTGAAAAATAACCAATGATATTGCTCAATTTCGACTGGTTTTCCCCCGCGATACTGCCGTTCCAAAGTAGTAATGAAAACTTGACTAGCATTTTCAGGAAGTGCATCTTCAAAATTTAAAGGTAGCGGTTCAAACTCCGGGCGACCGGCTAAAATTATTTGCGGCAGCGCGTAACCGGGCGGTGTGTTTTTGTTAGGAGAAAAGTGCGATCGCACAATTACGCGATTAGCATAACTCGGCAAATCTTGCAACAGACGATCGACCAAAGTTTCTAAATCAGCGGGACAGGGCGATCGCACTAACAAATCATACCGACTGGGATTTATACTGTTAGCAGGATTTGTCACAAAATTAACTGCCCAAGTCGGAGTTGCAACCGCAGATATCAGCAGATAAACACAGATGAACGCAGATAAAATTCCCTTGGCGTTCATCGGCTTTTATCGGCGGTAAAAAACAACATTTGTATTGTTACTCCAACTCTTCACAAATACGGGTAAAAGCCGCCACTGGATCGGGCGCAGCAGTAATTGGCCGCCCAATCACCAGATAATCCGCACCAGCTTTTAAAGCGGCCTTTGGAGTCATCGATCGTTTTTGATCGCCCCCATCAGCCCAGGTCGGACGCACACCGGGACAAACTAATAGAAAATCATCCCCGCAACTCATCCGCAACTGTTCCACCTCTTGCGGAGAACAAACAGCACCAGCTAAACCCGTTTCCTTAGCCAACAATGCCATGTGCAAAGCAAATTCTGGCAACTCCAAAGGTATTTTCAACTCAAAAGCCAACTGTCGCGAATTCAAACTCGTCAATAGAGTAATTGCAATCAACTTAGGAGTCGGTTTATCAACAGCCGCCGCCCCTTCAGTCAAAGCCAACTGTGCCGCTTTCAAAGCATCTTTACCACAAGTAGAATGGATCGTCAATAAATCCACATTGTACTTAGCAGCCGCACGACAAGCACCAGCCACAGTATTCGGGATATCGTGAAACTTCAAATCGAGAAAAATCCGCTTTTCCCGCTGTTTTAAAATTTCCACAATCCCCGGCCCGGAACTCACAAACAGTTCCAAACCCACTTTCCAGAAAGATACTTGCGGCAGTTTGTCCAGAAGTGCGATCGCCTCTTCTTGACTCGAGACATCCAAAGCAACAATAATTCGATTATCAGCGTTCATCAGCGTTCATCTTCAGTATTCATCTGCGGTTAAAAAAGAGATTCAAGACACCAATCGCACAAACTTATTCTTCCCAACCTGCAAAACCTTACCGCATAAATCAGCAGGTGATTCAAAAGTAAGATTAACATCAGAAACCCGATCGCCCTCCAACTTCACCCCACCGCCCTGCATCAACTTCCGCGCATCACCGCTGCTTTTACAAAGCCCGCTAGCACTCAAAATATAAAACAACTTAGCCGGAAACTGCACACTTGCCAAAGAAAACTCCGCCACAGCATCAGCTTGTCCCGCAGCACCTTTAACCAGGGCAATTGCATCTTGTTGTGCGCGTTCCGCCACTTCCGAACCGCGATACTGGCGCACCACATCCACAGCCAAAAGTTTCTGTTTTTCTCGCGGATTTTCGGGCAATTCATCAAGTGGCAAATCTGTCAATAGTTCAAAATATTGGGCGATCGAAGTATCGGCAATTTTCTCCAACTTAGAATACATCGTCAGCGGATCTTCCGACAAACCCACATAATTATTCAAAGACTTCGACATCTTCTGCACGCCGTCAGTCCCGATTAAAATCGGCATCAGCAAACCAAACTGCGGTTTCATCCCAAAATGCCGCTGCAAATCTCTTCCCACCGCAATATTAAACTTTTGGTCGGTTCCGCCCAACTCCACATCAGCTTGCAAGACTACTGAATCGTAACCCTGCATGACTGGATACAGAAACTCGTGCAGGAAAATCGCATTTTCCTGCTGCATCCTGTTATCAAATCCCTCTTTAGCGAGCATCTGCTGCACCGTCATCGTGCCTAGCAGTTCCAAAATCTTCGCCATGTCCAATTTTGACAACCACTCGGAGTTATAGCGAATTTCCAAACGTCCGGGCGTGTCAAAATCTAGAATCGGACGCACTTGGTCTAAATAAGTCTTGGCATTTTCCGCCACTTGTTCGGCCGTCAACTGGCTTCGCATCTCGGACTTTCCTGTCGGATCGCCAATTCTCGCGGTAAAATCTCCGATGACCAGTACCGCTGTGTGACCGGCATCTTGAAAAGCCCGCAGCTTGCGGAAGCAAATGCTGTGTCCCAAGTGAATGTCCGCCCCTGTGGCGTCAATTCCCAGTTTGACGCGCAAAGGTCGATCGACTTTTGCCAGCAGTTGGGCTAAATTTTCGTCAGGGTTGCTAGAATCAGGTCGATCTGGAAAAATCTCGCTGACGCCGCGGTAAAGCGCTGAAAGGTTAGGAGTTATCATCGGGGAGCGATCGTCCATCATATTTTGCCAAAGTGCAGCAGAATTAGTTACACTCACTGGTTGACGCATAAAAACATAACTATCAAGCTACTATAATCCCAAAGCTGACCGGCTTTCATTAGCTGACCCCGCCCAAAAACGGATACCAGCCCCCGACAACAGTCGTGGAGATCCCCAAATTTTAGACTCTTGTTCAAACTCCCAGATTCATCTGTGGAATAAATCTAAAATCTAAAATCTAAAATCTAAAATCGACTGACTGTCTCTAGGGTTCGCATCTAAAATTAAAAGTCTTAAACCCCAAATCGAGTGAGGAAGTGAAATCCACGTGTCAACCAACGCAGTCCGCAATAACACGGAAAACTCAGCCCCCGTATTCGAGTTTGTTCAGTCAGTCAGTAAAGTGACCGCCGGAACCATACTCAGCATAACAATGCTTGCCAGTTCCGTAGTCGCTGGTGGACTGGTTGGCTTAGCGATCAGCTTCCGCAATTTGCCAGATGTTCGGATCTTGCAAACCTACTCTCCCACAGAAACTACCCACATTTACGACATCAACGGCAAGCCGCTAGCCAGTATCCACGACGAAGCCAACCGGGATGTCGTACCCCTTGACCAAATCTCCCCGAACCTGAAACGAGCTGTTCTGGCGATCGAAGATAGCAACTTCTTCACCCACAAAGGCATCAACCCCGGCGGTATAGCCCGAGCTCTCATAGTCAACCTAGAAAAAGGTAGAACCGTGGAAGGGGGCTCAACTATGACTATGCAGCTAGTCAAGAACCTGTTTCTTTCTCCCCAGTCAAAATTTAGTCGCAAGGTAGCTGAAGCGGTAATGTCTATCCGCTTGGAGCAAATTCTCAACAAAGACCAAATTCTGCAACTATACCTGAATCAAATCTACTTAGGTCACAACTTGTATGGCGTAGAGACAGCCTCTCGAAGCTATTTCAACAAATCAGCAAGTAATTTGACTCTTTCAGAAGCCGCGATGCTGGCCGGCTTAATTTCTGCCCCCGAAGAATACAGTCCTTTCGTCAATTACAAGTTGGCAAAAGAGCGGCAAACCCTCGTTTTAGGCCGCATGAAGGATCTTAAATGGATTACGCCGGCCCAAGAGACTGCTGCCCGCCAGGAAAAAATTAAGCTAGGCAAAATTACCTCTTTTGGTGGCTCTCAAGTTCCTTACGTAACACAAGCCGTAGTCCAGGAACTGACGAGGCGTTTTGGGCGAGATGCCGTGGTTAAGGGAGGAATGCGCGTTCAAACGACGATCGACCTCAAAATGCAGCGCATAGCCGAAGAAACAGTCAAAGCGTGGCACAATCGGCTTTACTACCAAGGCCTGTTTTACGATCGCGAGGAAGGTCAAATTGCCCTAGCCGCCGTCGATCCCCGCACCCACTTCGTCAAAGCAATGGTGGGCGGCGTCGATTACGAAAAGAGCCAGTTCAACCGCGCCATTCAAGCACGCCGCCAGCCCGGATCTTCTTTTAAGCCTTTTATCTACTACGCTGCCTTTGCTAGTGGCAAATACAGCCCCGATTCAGTTGTATACGACTCCCCTGTCGGCTACCGCGACGGCGACGGCTACTACTACCCTCAAAACTACGGTGGCGGCTTCTCCGGTGCCGTCAGCATCCGCAGAGCTTTGGAAGTATCTCTCAACATTCCCGCCGTCAAGCTTGGCCAAGAAGTCGGATTGAATAAAGTGATTGAGATTTGCCGCGTGCTAGGCATCAGAAGTCCGATGGAACCTGTGATTTCTTTGCCCTTGGGTGCCGTTGACCTCACTCCTTTAGAAATGGCCGGAGCTTTTGCTACCTTCGCTAACAACGGCTGGCATTCTGACACCACGTTTATCGTGCAAGTTACTGACAGCAGCGGCAACGTCTTGCTCGACAATACCCCCAAACCCAAATTAGTTCTCAATTCCTGGGCGGCCGCATCTGTCAACAGCGCTCTGCAAGGGGTAATTAGCAGCGGAACGGCAAGGGCGGCTCAACTTGGGCGGCCGGCTGCTGGGAAAACTGGTACAACTTCCTCAGAACGGGATATCTGGTTTGTGGGTTACGTGCCGCAGTTGTCGGTGGCTGTTTGGATGGGCAACGACAATTACAGACCGATGAGCTACGGTGCTACTGGTGGTACTATTGTCGCCCCTGTTTGGCGCGATTTTATGAGCCAAGCTTTGCAGGGAGTTCCCGCAGAAAGTTTCAAACCTGCTTCATCTTTTGAGCGGCCTTAACTATCAGTCATTAGTCATTAATCATTAGGGATTAGGCATGGGGCATGGGGCAGGGGGAATACTTTCTTTTTCTTCCTTCTTCCTTCTTCCTTCTTCCGACTTCCATCGGACTGACATCCGTTACATCCGTTACATCCGTCGAGCGAATCCGTTGCCGAACTTCCTTCTTCCTTCTTCCGACTTCCATCGGACTGACATCCGTTACATCCGTTACATCCGTTGCCGAACTTCCTTCTTCCTTCTTCCTTTTGACACTAGGATTGTTTTTCCAGCTCAGATTTCATCCGCTCCAGCGTTGAGTTCATTTGCTCAAACATCTGCTGGGGCGTGATGCCAAATTGATTGAGCTGTGTTTTTAACTGCTCTACAGTCATCTGAGCCATGAAGTCCTCAGAAAGCTCAAAGCGCTTCATAAAAATACGGTAGCGCTCCATCATCGATTCCATCTGAGCGATGAACATTTTCTTGCCTTCGCGATCGAATTTGCCGTAATTGCCACCTAGTTTGATGAGAGATTGATAGTCTTCAAACAACAGTTTGGCTTCTTGCTGAACAATTTCTGAATCAAAAAATCCCATAGCTTTCCTAATTTTTTAATATTCTAGTAATTTTGATCTAGGCGAGAAATCCCGCTGCTTTTTCTACTATTTTATCAGTTTCCGGAGGAAGTCCCTACCCCTTAAGGCGCAAGAATAAGTAGAAATTTCCGTACAGCATAAGGCATGGGAATGGGGCATTGGGCATTGGGCTTGCGATGACAACAGTCAACAGTCAACTGTCAACAGTCAACTGTCAACTGACTTTAAACTTCCCCGATTCGTTCTAGAGGCCAAAACCGCACTACAGCGCGGCCGATGATATTCTGCTTAGGTAAAAATCCCCACCTGCTGGAGTCGTTGCTGTTGTTGCGGTTGTCTCCCATCACAAAGTATTCATTTTCTGGGACGCGATAAGGTCCCCACTGGTATTTAGGAGGTTCGGCAATATATTTTTCGACGAGGGGTTTGTCGTTGAGATAAACTAAACCTTTTTTAACGGCGACGGTTTGACCCGGTAAGCCAATTACCCGCTTGATGAATGCTTGGTCTTGGGTAAAGCCTTGTTCTTGCAACTTTTCGGGCGGGGCAAATACTACGATGTCGCCAGTTTTGGGCGGTTCGAGGTAGTAAGAGATTTTTTCGACTACGACGCGATCGCCCACGTGCAAAGTGGGTACCATAGAATCTGAGGGTATATAGCGCGGTTCGGCGACCAAAGCTCGAATCACTATTGCTAAACTCAAAGCAATAATCACTATCTGAAGATTTTCTCGCTGCGACTTCCACGCTTTCTGCCACCAGCTTTCAGCAGGCGGATTTTCTGCTACTTCTGTACCCAAATTCTTTTTCTCAGATGTCATTTATTTCTCCACTATATAGTTATTGCTAATTATCTAATTGCCATTGAAGTAGCTCGCTCTAATTAAACGTAAAACTTTGTTGGGGTATTCAGAAACCCGGAATGGCGAACACGGGGGCGCCGTCCTACAGAAACAGAGTCGATCGGTCTCATATTTTTTAAGACGAAGATACTTAGAAAAGTCAGGGTACATTCTGTTGATATTAACTCATAAAAAAGGCAGAGAAATAAGATTCTCTACCTTTTTTATTTGAGGATTTTGAGTTGTTTGCGATTACGTGATTGGTTATTTCCAAACTTAACTCGCGATCGCACACAACTCAAACTTACTCAGCGCCTTGGGGCAGCAATTCCCGCTTTTGACCTTGCAGCACCTTAACAATTCCGTCCTCGCCCACATCCACAACAGCGGTGTCACCGTCTTTGATGCGGCCAGAAAGGATTTCCTCAGCCAAGCTGTCTTCCAGCAAGCGCATGATGGCGCGGCGCAGGGGTCGGGCTCCGTAGCTGGGGTTGTAGCCTTCTTCTACCAGCCGTTCTTTGAATTTTTCGGTCACTTCCAGGGTGATGCCCTGTTCTGTCAAACGACCGAACACTTCTTTGAGCATGATGACCGCAATTTCCTTGACTTCTTCCTTGTTCAACTGGCGGAAGACGATAATTTCGTCGAGTCGGTTGAGGAATTCGGGGCGGAAGTAGTTTTTGAGTTCTTCGTTAACCAAAGAACGAATGCGGTTGTAATTAGCATCGGCTTGGTTGTCGCTGAACTCGAAACCGAGACCGCCGCCGCCTTTTTCAATCACCTTAGAACCGATGTTTGAGGTCATAATCAGCAGCGTATTTTTGAAGTCTACGGTGCGACCTTTGGCATCTGTTAAGCGGCCGTCTTCCAATATTTGCAAAAGCATATTGAAGACATCGGGGTGGGCTTTTTCGATTTCGTCGAACAGCACGACGGTGTAAGGACGGCGGCGGACTGCTTCTGTGAGTTGGCCGCCTTCGTTGTAGCCGACGTACCCAGGCGGAGAACCGATGAGTTTGGAGACGGTGTGCCGTTCCATGTATTCGGACATATCCAGCCGAATCATCGCGTCTTCGGAACCGAAGAAGTAGCCGGCTAAAGCTTTCGTCAGTTCGGTTTTACCGACGCCTGTGGGGCCAGAGAAGATGAAACTGGCGATCGGGCGATTCGGATTTTTCAAACCAACGCGAGCGCGACGGATGGCGCGGGAAACGGCTTTCACTGCTTCTTCCTGGCCGATCAAGCGCTGGTGCAAGGTATCTTCCATGTGCAGCAGCTTTTCGGATTCGGATTCGGTCAGTTTGTTTACCGGGACTCCCGTCCAGCTTGCCACGATTTGAGCAATGTCTTCTTCGGTGACTACTGGCGATGGGTCGGTTTCGCCGGTGCGGGCCGAGTCGGTTTTTTTGGCTTGGGAAATAGCCCGAATTTCGGCTTTGATCGTCATTTCTCGATCGCGCAATTCCCCTGCTTTATCAAAGTCTTGAGAACGCACCGCTTCGTCTTTATCTTTGAGGACTTGGCGGAGTTCTTTGTCAAGTTCTTTGGCTGCGGGGGGCAGTTGGGAGTTGATCAAGCGAACTCTAGAACCAGCTTCGTCTACCAAGTCAATTGCTTTGTCTGGGAGGAAGCGATCGGAGATGTATCGGTGAGAGAGTTTGGCTGCAGCTTCGAGGGCTGTATCCAAGATTTTCAGCTTGTGGTGCTGTTCGTAGCGTTCTCGCAGACCGAAGAGAATTTCGATCGTCTCGTCAACGGTGGGTTCGCCGACCATGACGGGCTGGAAGCGCCGTTCTAGGGCTGCGTCGCGCTCGATGTGCTTGCGGTACTCGTCTAGGGTGGTAGCACCGATACACTGGAGCTCGCCTCTTGCCAAGGCTGGCTTGAGAATGTTGGCTGCGTCGATCGCCCCTTCCGCCGCACCTGCACCGATCAAAGTATGCACTTCGTCAATCACCAAAATCACGTTACCCGCAGTGCGGATTTCGTCCATGATTTTTTTGAGGCGTTCTTCAAATTCGCCCCGGTATTTCGTACCGGCAACCAGCAAGCCGATGTCGAGGGTGACGACGCGCTTGTCTTCGAGGATATCTGGGATGTCGTTGTTAGCGATGCGCTGGGCCAGGCCTTCGGCGATCGCGGTTTTGCCGACTCCGGGTTCCCCGATGAGCACCGGGTTATTTTTGGTGCGGCGACCGAGGATTTGGATTACCCGTTCGATTTCTTTTTGGCGTCCCACTACTGGGTCTAGCTTACCATCGACCGCCATTTGAGTCAGGTTGGCACCGAATTCATCCAGGGTTGGGGTTTTGGTGCGAGCGCCGCCGCCAGTGGCTGCGACTTCTGCGGTTTCTCCCAGCATCCGAATCACTTGGGTGCGGACTTTCGACAAGTCTACTCCCAGGTTTTCTAAGACTCTGGCCGCTACTCCTTCACCTTCGCGGATCAGGCCCAGCAGCAGGTGTTCAGTACCTATATAGTTGTGTCCGAGTTGGCGAGCTTCTTCTAGGGATAGTTCTAGAACCCGCTTGGCGCGGGGGGTGAACGGTATTTCTACTGCTACGAAGCCGGAACCGCGCCCGATGATTTTTTCCACTTCAATCCGAGCGTCTTTGAGGTTGACCCCCATTGATTTGAGGACTTTAGCTGCAACCCCGGTTCCTTCACCAATCAGACCCAGGAGGATCTGTTCTGTCCCTACGAAGTTGTGACCCAGGCGGCGAGCTTCTTCCTGGGCCAACATGATTACTTTTATTGCTTTTTCTGTGAAGCGTTCAAACATGATTTATTCCCATCACCTGCTGCTATGTGCCCGTTTCGAGGTCACGCTCGCACAACGAGCGTTTGTGTTCGAGTGTTAACTCGTACTGCTTATTCTAGCGCGACACTCCCAACCTATCTGCCGCACTCGGCTGCGGTTGCAGATTCCAGGCTCATGTTGCAGGGTGGCTTTCAACTGGGAAGACCCAAATGGTGGCTGACCTACAACCTCCCCTAGACTGCAAGAAGATTGCTCTTCTCGGCCCGTGCCCAACCTACGACTGCGTATTGATGGATTCTAGCATAATCTTTTTGGCTGTCATGCAGGTGCAAAAGTGATAATTCTCGAAGTACAGGGCGGGTTTTGTACAAAAGTTATTGGTTAGATGGGCGATCGATCCCCTAAACTCATCCTTAAGCTGCTGTCCCTCTCAAGAATCTTTGGGTTTGCGAGGGAAAGAGTGAGCTGGGCTTTTTTTATCTAAAATTTTGTCTCAGATCCTTTGAAGATTTGGGTGTTCTTCATGTTGTCAGTTGTGCGCTCGCTCCCGATCAATTAGTAAGCATTCGTAACAAGTTAGAAGGGAGTATATTTTGTCAATACCTCTTTGTATAGAAATCTAAGTGAATAATAATGAT